>JAFVHO010000081.1 GCA_017474485.1 Prevotella sp. | reverse complement strand
GAGACTCGAACTCGTGACCTCCTGCGTGACAGGCAGGCATTCTAACCTACTGAACTAACGCACCATATTACCAACTAAAAAATTACTTACGTCATCACGACGATTTGAAAAAGAAAGGAAGCGGTGCGTACGAGACTCGAACTCGTGACCTCCTGCGTGACAGGCAGGCATTCTAACCTACTGAACTAACGCACCAATACCATCAAATCTTATGAAATAAATGACTCTCTTGTCATTTGCGGGTGCAAAGGTACATAGAATTTTCGAATTCTCAAAACTTTTTCGCAGAAATTTTATAAAAATCTTTGCATCACTACCGCATCAGCATAATTATGACCATCGAAAAGCCAATCGCGCAGTTGTGTTTCGTACGAGAAGCCCGATTTCCGGAAGAGTTTGAGTGCTGGTTCGTTGTCAGCTGCCACCACTGCATACAGCTGATGAAGATGCAGGATGGAAAGGGCATAATGAGCCAACTGTCCAAGAGCGGCCTCAGCATACCCCTGCCGACGATAAGGCTTCATGATGACAATGCCCGCCTCAGCCCGCAGATGTTGAGGTTCGAAGCGTACAATATCGCAGATTCCCACAGTTTGGTGGTCGTCACTCTCGATAATCAGCCGCACCTGGCGGTCAGCATAGATATCGTCGCTGGAAGTGGCAATATAGTCGTGCAGCGTATAGCGGGAATATGGCACGTTGGTGGCACCGACATGCCATAGTTGCTGATTGTTCTCAATCTGATAGAGCAAGTCGAGGTCTTCGGGCTCGATGGCTCGCAGGGTAACATTGACTGTTTCTGCTTTCATGCTTTGATGTCATTTTGAGGATGGAGGAAATGATGCAATCGCTGCGTGAGCATCTGAATCAATGCCAGGAAGGCACGGAAATAAATAGCCATCTTGATAGGCAGCGAGAGCAGAAAACTAAGGTGTCCGTAATGCTTACGGAAGAAGATGAGCATGGCATCATAGAATACGTGGACGTAGCGGAAGGAAGTCTTCTCGGTCGACTCACCCTTGTAATGGATAATATCGAAAGGCAGATACCAGTTTTGCCAGCCGCCCTTCAGTAATCGGAATGAGAGATCGATGTCCTCGCCATACATAAAGAAGTCCTCGTCGAGCAGTCCCACCTGATCAAGTGCTTTACGGCGAAGCAGGCAATAGGCGCCGCTAACCACCTCAATGCGGCCAGGTTGGTCCCAAGGCAGGTTGCTCATATAATAACGGCGCGTAAAGCCCAACATCTTGAGCATCGACACCCAAGGTGTCGGAATGGCCCGGCGCGACTCTGGAGCAGGCTTGCCTTCACGGGTCAGCATGCGTACGCCTGCCCCACCCGCCTCAGGATGCTGGTCCATGAAATCGAGACAGCCTTTGATGGTCGGTTCGTAAACCACCGTATCAGGATTAAGCAGCAACACGTATTCAGCATCCGAGCGACGAATAGCCTGATTATTGGCACGCGCAAAACCCACATTCTTCGGGTTGGCAATAAAGTTCACTTGCGGATGTTTGGGGCGTAGCGTCTCTACCGTTTGGTCAGTAGAACGGTTATCAACTACAAAGATGTCGCTCTCGACACCATCGAGAGCCCGCTCAACACTCTGCAGACATTCGTCCAACAGTTGGCAGACATTGTAACTGACAATAATTACGCTGATTTTCTTGGCCATACGAATGGAATGCAAAGTAACAAGATAACACCCAGATAGAAAAATGCCGTAGTGCGATAGATGGCATACAGGATGGCATTAGCCAAAAGGGGTACGACAATCAAAGCCATACGCAACTTCCAATTCTGCTTGATGAGTCGCAGGCCCAGATAGGCGCAAGCCAACGTCAGCAGTTGCATGGTCGTGGTCAGTATGAATTGTATTGTTTCGCTGTTCATATTTTTTCGATATTTCGTTATGTCGATTTTATGTTATTTCGAAGATTATTTTGCTTCGAACGGTGTGCGGTTCAGGATGGAACGTCCCAACGTCACCTCATCGGTATATTCCAATTCGTCGCCCACGCTGATGCCTCGTGCAATGATGCTAATCTTGACATCACTGAAGGGGGCAAGTTTTCGGAAAATATAGAATCCCGTAGTATCGCCCTCCATCGTTGAACTCAGTGCCAGTATCACTTCCTTAACATCGCCTGCACGCACACGTGCAACAAGCGACTCAATCTCAAGATCACTAGGACCGATGCCGTCCATAGGCGAGATAACGCCTCCCAACACATGGTATAGACCCGTAAATTGCTGGGTATTTTCAACAGCCATCACATCCTGGACATTCTCGACAACACAAACGGTGGACGCATCACGATGAGGGGCGCTACAAATGGGACAGACATCGTTGTCACTGATATTATGGCACACGCTACAACGCTTCACTTCATGCTTCATCTGCAGAATGGCATGTGTCAGTTTCTCTACATCCTCAGCGTTCTGCCGCAACAAGTACAACACCAGTCGCAGGGCCGTTTTGCGTCCAACGCCAGGCAACTTGGCAAATTCCTGAACGGCCCGTTCTAACAATTGTGATGGATATTGTTGTTGTATCATATAACTATCAACTTTCAACTTCACTCAGTTCCAGCCACCGCATTGACTTCTCATCGAGTTCATCATTCAACACTGGCAGTCGCTTGCTCATAGCGGTTATCTCATCGACAGAGGTAGTCCCGCCACAAAGCGCCTCTTCTATTTGCTTTTTTTCTCTCTCAAGCGCGGCGATGTCCTTCTCTAACTGTTCCATCTCACGCTTCTCTTTGTACGACAGGCGTCGGCGGTCGTCGTGACGATAGCTGGGCTTCGCAGGCTCTCTAGATTCCCTATAATCTCTAGAATCTCTGAATTCTTCCATTGAAGCCCACTCGCGATACTGCGTATAGTTACCAGGAAAGTCCTTAATGTTACCCTGGCCGCGAAACACCAGCAGATGATCAACCACCTTATCCATAAAATATCGGTCGTGCGAGACTACGATCACACAACCAGGGAAATCTTGAAGGTATTCCTCCAAGATTTGAAGTGTCACGATATCAAGGTCGTTAGTAGGCTCATCGAGTACTAGGAAGTTAGGGTTCTGCATCAACACAGTACAAAGATACAGTTTGCGACGTTCACCACCGCTCAATTTATAAACATAATTATATTGTTGCTCAGGTGTGAACAGGAAATATTGCAGCAGCTGCGAGGCGCTGAGTTTCTTGCCACTACCCAAGTCTACATAATCTGCAATGGTCGTGACAACGTCAATCACCTTCTGCTGCTCATTAAACTGCAGGCCCTCTTGCGAGAAATAGCCAAACTTTACTGTCTCGCCTATCACGATGCGTCCATCGTCAACAGGCACCCGTCCTAACAGCATCTTGATAAAGGTCGATTTACCTGTTCCATTATTGCCCACTATACCCATCTTCTCGAAACGCGAGAAGTTATAATAGAAGTCCTTCAGAATAACCACATCGTCAAACTTCTTCGAGATATATTGGCACTCGAATATCTTTGAGCCAATATATACATTGGATGCCTTTAGTCGCAACTGACGTTCTTCCAATCGCTGTTTAGCCACCTTCTCGAGTTCATAGAATGCCTCCTCACGATAGCGTGCCTTATGGCCTCGTGCCTGCGGCATGCGGCGCATCCACTCCAACTCCGTACGATAGAGGTTGTTGGCACGAGCTACCTCAGCACGACGGTTATCAATACGTTCCTGTCGTTTCTCCAAATAATAGGCATAATTACCTCGATAGGTATATATAGACTGGTCGTCCAACTCCAAAATGAGGGAACACACACGATCCAGGAAGAAACGGTCGTGCGTCACCATCAGCAGCGTCCTATTGCCACGGGCCATGTAACCCTCCAACCATTCTATCATCTCCAAGTCCAGATGGTTCGTAGGCTCGTCAAGTATCAACAAGTCGGGTTCTGTCAGCAACACATTAGCCAAAGCAACACGTTTCTGCTGGCCACCACTAAGTTCACCCATACGCTGACTGAGGTCGCGAATCTTCAACTGCGTCAGCACCTGTTTGGCTTTCAGCACCTTCTCGTCCTCACCCTGATGATTAAAGCAGGCATCAAGCACACTCTCATCAGGGTCAAACACAGGCGACTGCTCCAGCATACCCACCTTCAAGTCACGACGAAACACAATACTCCCCTCGTCATAGCCCTCCTTACCGCTGAGTATGGAAAGCAATGTCGACTTACCCGTACCATTCTTTGCTATCAGTCCTACCTTCTGGCCTTCGCCAATAGAGAAACTGATGTCGCGGAACAGCGTTAGTGCACCGAACGACTTCGTGAGGTGTTGTACATCTAAATAAGGGATCATTGTCTTTCGTTATTTGGATAACTCTATGTTTATTTCTTCGATGTAATTCAGGACATCGTCGCGTCCATCTTTCTTCTCTGCCGATGTGAGGAACATCGGAGGAATTTCGTCCCACGTCTCCGACAGTTTCTTCTTATAGGCTTCCATTGCCTGACGGCATTTGTTGGGCGTCAGCTTATCAGCTTTAGTGAATACAATGCTAAAGGGAATGCTCGATACGCCCAGCCATTCGATAAAATCGAGATCTATCTTCTGCGGTTCCAGACGAATATCCACCAACACGAACACATTTACTAGCTGTTCACGCTGAAGAATATAACCACGAATCATCTGGTCCAATTTATCGACCTCTTTCTTCGAACGTTTGGCATAACCATAACCCGGCAGGTCGACCAAATACCACTCCTTATTAATAATAAAGTGGTTGATAAGGAGCGTCTTACCAGGCGTTGCTGAGGTCTTTGCCAACTTTTTGTTGTTGGTGAGCATATTAATCAAACTTGACTTGCCCACGTTCGAGCGTCCGATGAAGGCATATTCAGGCTTCGTGTCCTTGGGACACATACTAACCGTAGGAGCCGAGAGTGAAAATTCTGCTTGTTTTATGTCCATCTTCTTACTTTATTTTGTGCAAAGGTACGAAATAATTTGTAAATCATAAGTCTATTTCCAAAATAATTATTACTTTTGCACACAAAATATGAAACGAAAGATATATACGATTCTAATGATGACAGCGTTGTTGGCAGCTTGTCAGGAGACGCTGGAAGAGCGGGCAGACCGCGAGTCTCGCGAATATACAGAGAAGCATTGCCCCACCCCCATCGCCTATCAGGTGACGATGGACAGTATGACCTTCGACAAGGTATCACACACCTTCGGCTACCACTATTCGCTGAGCGGTACGCTGGACGACTCGACATACCTCCAGCAAAACAATCCGCGTGAGATGCTGTTGCAGCAAGTAAAGAACTCAACCAATCTGAAAATGTACAAAGATGCTGGCTACAGTTTCCGCTATGTTTATCATTCGGAAAAAAATAAGGCCACGCTGTTTGACGTGACCTTTAAACAAAATGATTATCAATAAAATAGGACACCTTCTTACAGGGTACGCATAAGCCTATCGATTTCCTCAAACTGCTGCCCCATGTTCAGATTGAGATAGATACGATACAGGGCTGGAGCCCAACGCTTTTGATCCTGAGGGGACAAACTGCGATAATGCTCCATTTGCGGACGAGCCTTGGTATACAATTCAGTGAGCTTCTGACGATAAAGTCTAGGCTCATTTTTCTTTTCCAGTTCTAATGCCTGATTTAGATAACATGTAGCGATATTGAAATAGGGCTCTGGCAACTCAGGCTCCTTGGCAATGAGTTTGTTACTCACCTCAATACACTCGTCGTAACGGTCAAGTTCAAGCAATGCCACTGACTTAGCCAACAGAAAGATAGAATGGTCAGGATACTTGGCGAGAGCCTCGTTAGACAAGCGTAACGTCTTGTCAATCTGTCCGTTCTTATTGTAATAGTCCCCCAAACGAGGGAAGAAATAAGCATATTCCGGATGATGCATAAAACCATCCTCTAAAGCCTTCATGTAAGCCGTATCATTCTTCTGCCAGAGATAAGCCTCACAAATATATTGACGCACATAGACAGCTTTCGACTCGTCATTCAGTGCCAATTTGCTATAACGCAACGTGCTTTCTGCATCCTTCATACGATAACCTGACAACGTAGCCCAATAAGCTGCTGTCGGCATTGAGGCATCATTCTTGGCATAATCATAACCCGTAAAGAGCGGCTGCTTGGCAGCATCAATATACGTCTGAAAGAAACCGAAGGCCTCTTTAAACTTGTTGCGACGGACATTATACGTACCTCCAAAGTAGAGGTTACGACGTAGCTTGTCAAGCTGTTCGGCATTATTCTTACGATATTCGGGCTTCACTCTACCTTTTTCGTCGGGCATAGCATCAAGGGAATCAAGACTTTCAGCCACACGATACATGCGGGACAGCAACGTATAGACTGCAGCCGTATCATATTTCTGATTCAGATATATCTTCTCATTGATTTGCTGATACTGTCCCAATACAGACTCATACCACGTCGCATAGACCTTCTTGTTTTGGCGGCTGGCGGAATCATTTGCAATCAGATTGGTCATCAGTTTCTCAGCCTTATCATAGTCCTTACCACTTTTTATATATGAGCGAGCCTGGCTCAGTTCTTTTTTCTGAGCAACAGCGAACGAAACTATCAGTGAAAGAAAGGCAATGACGATTTTTCTCATACAAAATCCTAATTATTATCTTTTCGGCTGCAAAATTACGAAAAAAAATCATAAACATGCACTTTTTAATAAAGATTGATGTTTTAGAAGTCAACAATATTGTTATTTTTTACTTACCACCTAAAAAAATTGCACATTTTTTTTGCGAATGTGCATAAAAAGATGTACCTTTGCACAAAATTTTGAAAATTGTGCAATGAGCAATATACCAAGTTTAAACAGTTATTTTGAACAAACTATCAAGGATAACTGGCTTTTGGATGCTCTGACAGACTATCAGGGCTTCACTTTGCAGTATCACGATGTCGCTCGTAAAGTTGAGAAACTGCACATCATGATGGAAGCTGCAGGCATCAAGAAAGGTGACCGTATCGCCGTATGCGGACGTAACTCAGCTCACTGGGCAGTGGCTTTTATTGCCACACTGACCTATGGAGCCGTCATCGTACCTATTCTACATGAATTCAATGGTGAACAAATTCACAATATTGTCAATCATTCAGAGTCACGCTTGCTGTTTGTAGGCGACTACGTAGTGAACATTATCAAGGCTGATGAAATGCCCCACTTAGAGGGAATCTTCAACCTGCCAGACTTCTCGCTGCACACTTGTAGAAATGAGAAATTGACGGATGCCCGCGAACGACTGAACGAACTATTTGGCGCCAAGTATCCCAATGCCTTCCGCAGAGATGATATCCATTGGTATGTAGATAAGCCTGAGGAGTTGTGTATGATTAACTACACGAGTGGTACGACAGGTTTCTCAAAAGGCGTTATGCTACCCTATCGTGCTTTGTGGGGTAACATAGATTTTTGCCAGAAACATTTAGGCACTTATATGCCTCGCTTCAGCCGTATGCTGAGCATTCTGCCTATGGCCCACATGTACGGTTTGGCGGTAGAATTCTTGTTTGCCTTCTGTTCAGGCTACCACCTCTATTTCCTGACACGCCTGCCGTCACCTGCTATTATCGCACAAGCCTTCAGGGAGGTTCGTCCTGACGTGGTCATTGCCGTTCCACTGATTATTGAGAAGATCATACGCAAGCGTGTGTTCCCAAAGATTCAAAACAATGCCATGAAGCTGATGCTTCAGATGCCTGTTGTAAAGGACAAAGTAAGGGAACGTATCTGCAAAGAGGTGTACGATGCCTTTGGAGGCAAAGCCTACGAGGTCATTGTGGGCGGTGCACCGCTGAACCAAGAGATTGAGAAGTTCCTGAAGGACATACACTTCCCAATTACAGTGGGTTATGGCACGACGGAGTGTGCACCACTCATCTCGTTTAGTGACTACAAGAACTTTATTCCTTCATCGTGCGGAACGCCCGTGAGTCACATGGAGGTGAAAATACTATCGCCAGACCCAGAGAATATAGAAGGTGAAATCGTGTGCCGAGGTACACACGTTATGACAGGATACTATAAGAACGAGGAAGCTACACGCGAGGCTCTTGACAGCGACGGCTGGTATCATACTGGTGACCTGGCAACGATGTCGGCAGACGGACACATCTTTATCCGCGGACGCGTTAAAAACATGTTGTTGGGTGCCAACGGCCAAAACGTATACCCAGAAGAGATTGAAGACAAGCTCAACTCAATGGCAATGGTGAGTGAAAGCATCATTGTACAGCGTGGTGACAAGCTGGTGGCTTTGATTCATCCAGATATCGACGAAGCCAAGTCAATGGGTTTCAGCGATGAGGATATCGCAAACATCATGGAACAGAATCGTCAGGAGTTGAATGCCCAACTGCCCGGATACAGCAAGATTCAACAGATAGAACTATTCGAGGAAGAGTTCCAGAAAACACCGAAGAAGAGTATCAAACGTTATTTATATAAATAAGGTATTATGGAAAACTACCCAAGTTTCAATCAACTCATACAGCAGAGTATCATCGATAATTGGGATCTTGACGCTCTGACTGATTATAAGGGGGCAACATTACAATACCATGATGTGGCCCGAAAGATAGAGAAACTGCACATCCTGTTTGAGAACAGCGGTGTGAAGCGTGGTGACAAGATAGCCATGTGTGGACGAAACTCCAGCCAATGGGCTGTGGCATTTTTGGCCACATTGACATATGGTGCTGTGGCGGTGCCCATCCTACACGAATTCATGGCTGACCAGATTCATAACATCGTCAATCACTCAGATGCCAAATTGTTATTTGTAGGCGACCATGTGGCAACACAGATTGACCCGATGCAGATGCCCCACTTGGAGGGTATCATTAACAATCCCGACTACTCGCTCATGGTGTCGCGTACTGAAAAACTGACGTATGCCCGTGAACACCTGAACGAACTCTACGGCAAGAAATTTCCCAAGTTCTTCCGTAAGGAACACGTACACTACTACATTGAGGAGAATGGTGAAGAACTGGCCATGATTAACTATACCAGCGGTACAACAGGATTTTCCAAGGGTGTGATGCTTCCTTATCGCGCCCTTTGGTCGAACTACGACTTTGCCGAGCACGTGCTGGGCAAGACCATCAAACGTGGCGACCGCGTCATTTCTATCCTACCGATGGCTCACATGTATGGTATGGCCTTCGAATTCCTCTTCGAATTCCTGCACGGCTGTCACGTCTATTATCTGAACCGCATCCCCTCGCCTGCCATTATCGCACAGGCCTTTGCTGATATCAAGCCGAAGATTATCATTGCCGTACCTCTGGTCATCGAGAAGATTATCCGCAAGAAGGTGTTCCCCAAGATTCAGAACAACCGCATGCGTCTGCTATTGGCAATGCCTGTCATCTCGAAGAAAGTTCGCGAGCTAATCTGCAAGGAGGTCATCAACGCCTTCGGTGGCGAGCTTTACGAGGTCATCATCGGTGGTGCAGCCTTCAACAAAGAGGTCGAATCGTTCTTGAAGCGCATTGAATTCCCATTTACCGTAGGCTATGGGGCCACCGAGTGTGCACCCATCATCTGCTACCGCGACTGGAAAACCTTCGTGCAGGGTTCATGCGGACAGGAGGCTTACCACATGAAAGTAAAGATCAACTCGTCCAACCCAGCCCGTATCCCAGGTGAAATTCTTGCCAAGGGTCCTAACGTCATGTTGGGCTACTACAAGAATGAAGAAGCCACACGCGAGACGCTCGACAGCGAGGGTTGGTATCATACCGGTGACTTAGGAACGATGGACTTCGACGGCAACGTGTTTATTAACGGACGTTCGAAGAACATGCTACTGGGTGCCAATGGCCAGAACATCTATCCTGAGGAGATTGAAGACAAACTCAACTCAATGACGATGGTAGTGGAGAGTGTGGTGGTTCAGCGCGATCAAAAGCTCGTAGGTTTGGTATATCCCGACTACGACGAAGCCAAGAACATGAACTTCAACGATGCCGACATAGCCAATGTCATGGAGCAGAACCGTTTGCAACTGAACGAGCAACTGCCTGCTTACGAGAAGATTACAGAGATTGAGATAAGAAAAGAAGAATTTGAAAAGACCCCAAAGCGCAGTATCAAGCGCTTCCTCTACACATAATAAATGGAGAACAATAATACGTTTTCTATCATTCTGGCCGTACATAATGCAGCCGATAAAATAGAACAAAACCTGCCTGCCTTCCTGGAAACAGCCACCGAGGCAGGCGCTAAGGTAATAGTCGTCGACGATATGTCGTCAGACGATACACCCGATGTGCTGACACGCATGAAGAACGAGCACCCCGACGTGCTCTATACCACCTTTCTGCCAGAGTCAGTCATCGCCAATCCAAGCCGGCTCCGACTGGCTTTCTCTGTAGGTGCCAAGGCCGCCAAGACACCATATATCATATTGGCCAGTATTGAACGGCCACCTCTTAATGTAGGTTGGCTCTATGGTATGGCCGACGATGCGGCAGCACTGGTGTATAGCCTACGTAAAGGCAATCAGGTGGTACATGTCACGACATCTGACATCGAGGACTTACGCCCCGCCATCCTCAAAACCGAGCGCAAAAAGGGCTGTGGACACCGTGGACGTTTCCTGAAGATGCGTCGTGGCTTGTATGATGCTGTCTGTGTGCATCGTGACCATGTGTACGACGTCATCAACATGTTCGACCGCCCCGTTGGCTTTCGCAAACTGTGGCATCTGCGCTTTCAGGTTTTCCTGAATAGTTTATTCTAAAAGTCAAACTAACTCCAAACGATATGCGTATCCTGCACTTCTACACCAAGACAGATGCCGCTATCAGCCAGTATTTCAACATGCTGGCCAGTAACATGGGTTTGGAAGTGGAGAACCATCAGGCATCTACCAGCGAGGAAGCCCGCCAGTTGCTGCGCGCCATCGATTTCGACATTCTGCATGTGCATGGCTGTTGGAACAATGCCCAGTTCATGATTGTCCGCAAGGCCTTGCAACAAGGGGCACGATTGGTGGTGACGCCCTATGGTCAACTTGAGCCTTGGGTACAGCAACAGCATTTCTGGAAAGAGAAACTGCCCAAGCGCATCGTCTATCAGAAATCGATTATTGAGCAGGCCTATGCTGTCATCGTACAGGGTAATATGGAGCTGGAGTGCATGACACGGCTGGGATGGAACAAGCGATGCGTCATTATCCGCAACGCATTGATTACAAACAGTATCACACCGCGCGAAATGGCCCGTCAAACCTTTGACCTTTATCAGCGCATCATGGATAGTAATCCCCTGCAACTCATGAACGACAACACGCTCAAGTTCACCAAACGCCTGATAACCGTTGGCATTACCGGCGACGAACGATGGACCATGAGCGACGAGGTTCCCATGCTGGGCGACTGGCGCCAGACACTCTGCTATGCCCATCAAGAGCAAATCATGCCAATTATCCAGCGAGCCATACGCACGCTCAATCTGATGGAGCCGAATATCGATGCTACCAAGATTCCATATTTCGTGCCCGACAGCTACGTCGAAACCAAGAGTATTCAGCAGACCATCGGCAATCAGTTTATCTCTGAAAACGACCGTCTGGTGGCTACCTTCAAACACATCAAGAAACTCATTGGCAACCACCAACTGAGCATCAAACATTTGGTGGAGCTCGACATCGAACTGCGTGAACATCCATGCGACGAAGGCAAATTAGCCGAACAACTGCAGGAGCGCAGTCTTATTAAGTTGGCTGCACGCTGCATGCAACTGATGCACGACTTCACAGGACTCACTGAGGGTTTCATGCCCGTACTACCTCTCAACGACCGAATAACTAAGAAATGGCACTATCAAATAGAAAATCACCTGACAATATGACGCACGACACTCATTACCTGCAGTTGCTTTCTACTTCCTTCCCCAACGTAGCTGCTGCTTCAACAGAAATCATCAATCTGGAAGCCATCCTCAACCTGCCCAAGGGTACCGAGCACTTTCTGGCTGACTTGCACGGAGAGAGTGCAGCTTTCAAACACGTGCTCAAGAATGCTTCTGGTAATATACGCCGCAAGGTGAGCGAATTGTTCAAGGGCGACATCCGTGAATCGGAGCGTCGCGAACTCTGCACACTCATCTACTACCCAGAAGAAAAGATAGAACTCATCAAGGAGTCTGAGTCCGACATTGACGATTGGTATCATATTACCATCCACCGTCTGGTGGCCGTCTGCCGCGACGTATCGTCAAAGTACACTCGCTCGAAGGTTCGCAAGTCGCTGCCTGAGGAGTTTAGCTACATCATCGAGGAACTCATGCACGAGCGTACCGACGATATTGACAAAGCCGCCTATGTCAGCGGCATCGTCGACACCATTATCTCTACCGGACGTGCCGACGACTTTATCATTGCTATTTGTAATGTCATCCAGCGTCTGGCCATCGACCAATTGCATATCCTTGGCGACATCTACGACCGCGGACAGGGGGCACATATCATTCTCGACACGCTGCGCCAGTATCACTCATGGGACATCCAGTGGGGCAACCACGACATTCTATGGATGGGTGCCTGTGCTGGCAACAATGCCTGCATCTGCAACGTGCTGCGCTTGTGTCTGCGCTATGCCAACCTGACAACTATCGAAGAGGCTTACGGCATCAATCTTGTTCCGCTGGCCACCTTTGCTATGGAGGTGTATGGCGACGACCCCTGTGAGGAGTTCCAGCCAAAATTCCTGAAAGGCAACACGATGGAAGAAAAGTACGTGCGCCTGACGGCTCAGATGCACAAAGCCATCTCCGTCATCCAGTTCAAGAAAGAAGCCCAGATTTTCCACCGCCGTCTTGAATGGCAGATGGAAGACCGCTGCCTACTTGAGCATATCGACTACGAGCGTGGCATCTGCACCATCGACGGCAAGTCGTACGACATGCGCTCATGCCACTTCCCCACCATCGACCCTAAACATCCTAACGAACTGACTCCTGAGGAGCATCAGCTCATGGAACGTCTGCACCATTCCTTCCGTGTCAGCGAGAAGCTTCAGAAGCATATCAAAATGCTACTCTCGCACGGCTGCATGTACACCATCTGCAATCAGAACCTGCTGTTCCACGCCTCTGTGCCCCTCAATGCCGACGGTTCGCTGAAAGAAGTTGAACTATACGACGGTAAGCGCTATTCAGGCAAGGAACTTATGCACAACATCGGCATGCTGGTACGTGCTGCTTTCCAGAGTGATACAGAACAGGAACTACGACTCTACGCTCGCGACTACTTCCTGTATCTCTGGTGTGGCAAGGATTCACCGTTGTTCGACAAATCGAAGATGGCCACCTTCGAGCGATATTTCCTGACCGACAAAACCACCTTCAAGGAGGAGAAAGGCCACTACTTCCTGCTGCGCGACAACGAGCAGGTGTGCGACCGCATTCTCGACGCTTTCAACGTCACTGGCCCCAACCGCCACATCATCAACGGACACGTGCCCGTACATGTTGCCAAGGGCGAAAATCCCATCAAGGCTGGTGGCAAACTGATGGTCATTGACGGGGGGTTCTCCGAGGCCTACCACTCTGAAACAGGCATTGCAGGATACACGCTGGTTTACCATAGCCGAGGATTCCAACTTGTTCAGCACGAGCCATTTATGAGTGCACAAGACGCTATACAACGTGGTATCGACATCAAGTCTACCACCCAGCTTGTCGAACTGTCAGCCCACCGCATGCTCGTAGCCGACACCGACAAAGGTGCTGAGTTGCGTGCCCAGATTGCCGACCTGCGCGAACTGCTCTACGCCTATCGCCACGGTATCTTGACCGAGAAGGAAGTGAAGTCACGTAAATCCATCAATCTGTAATGCCACCGATGGCCTCCGTCCTCATCGCTTTAGGTTCTAACTATCATCAGGGAGCCCACATTCAGTGGGCCTCTCAACGCTTGGCAACCCTGCTGGCCGACGTCACCCTGAGTCGCATATTGTGGACACCCGATATCCATGGGCGCGGCCTGTGGTACATGAACCGCCTTCTGCGTGCTCAGACAACGCTCTCCCCCACCCAACTCACTGCGCTACTCAAACAGATAGAACAAGAAACACAACGCACCAGCCAGCACGTCACCATCGACCTCGACCTGATGCAGTACGACCAACAGCGCTACCATCTCGATGACTGGCAACGGCCCTATATTCAAAATCTTATCGGATTTATGTAGATTTTACACCTTTTTATAGAAAAAGTGGCGAAAAATTTGGAAGTTTGGGAAATAAGTCGTATCTTTGCAGCGATATAACCTATTTATAAACCCTTAATTAGTAAAAATTATGAAGAAAACGTTAGTAGTTATGATGGCTTTCGTGTTAGGTTTGGCTATCACGTCATGCAAACAGGGCCCCAAGGCCGTTGATCCCGAAGCAGCTGCAGCTGATCCCGCTCAGACTCTGACCGAGCTTATCGAGAAGTCGAAGGCTGATGGTGCAAAATGGAGTGTTGACGAGTGGAAGGATGCCTACAAGACCGCTATGGTTGCCGTAGCTCCCACTATGAAAGAGATTGGTGCTATCATGGAGCAGTTCAAGCCAAAAGAGGGCGAGGACATCGACACCACCAAGTTGGCTGAAGCTATGGATAAGATGAAGGCTCTTGAGGAGAAGTTTGCTCCTGTACAGGAACTTCTGAACCAGTTCGACAGCATTTCTAAGAGCTATCCTAATGGTAAGGCTGTTAGCGAGGACAAAGAGTTCGAACAGCAGTGCATGAAGGAATTCGGTATCCCTGATCTCTAAATACAAACTTTCTATAGAGACAATTCGAGGGTGTGTCAATCATGTGACACACCCTCTTCTTTATATACGAATTTGGGCCAAGAATAATTTTTGCTTGGAATTTCTTTTTTATTCCACTTTTTTTCATTATCTTTGCAAACAAGAAATTGTTAGTTGTTTGCAGAAATGAAAAAGATAATGCCTTGGTTGATAGTCGCAGCCCTTATTGTCGGGGTAACGTCGTGCACATCATGTACGTCGAATCATGATAATGCTCCATCGGTTGAGTTGTCGGAGTTTATCCCCAAAGCACCAGACTATAAAGTCACTGGCTACAGCGCATCAGAGTATTCCCCATATAAAGACCTCATCAATGTGGGCGATATCCACAGTTGCGAACCCTGGCTCTACAGCGAGTGCCTTGCGAAGAACATCGCCGTGAGAACTAAGAAGTGGCGTGAAAAGAGTGGGAATTGATACAATGGGGGTAAAAGAATTGAAAGTGATTTAAAAAATTGATTTGTATATGAAAAGATTAATGCATTGGATACACGTTACCATCCTTGCCTTTTTGGGCATGATGCTTTCCATCTCGTGTAGTAACAGGGATAATTCTGATAGTCCTCAGGAGTATACGGGCGTACCGCTGATCATATTCGACACCGACATCGGTTCTTCGACCGACGACCTGTTTGCACTGGAGATGCTCTACCGCTACGAGGATCAGGGACTTTGCCGATTGCTGGGTGTGGTGGTAGACCGCGAAGGTGAACAGTACGCCGCGTTTACAGATGTGATGAACACGTACTTTGGTCACGGTAATGTGCCCATCGGACTCGTCCGTGAAGGCATCGATAACCCCAAAGTATGGATAGACTATGCGCATGTGGCCGATATGAAGGATGGTAATGGGCAGCCTATGTTCCGCCGTACCGTCACAAACTATAGCACATTGCCCGACGGCTGGCAGCTCTATCGCCGGCTCTTAGCCACACAACCCGACCACTCGGTGAGCATCGTAGGTATTGGCTTCGTCACCTGCCTGGCACAGCTGCTACAGTCGGAAGGCGATGAATATTCGCCGCTCAATGGTGTAGAACTGGTGCGACAGAAGGTTAAGTGCATCTATATGCAGGGCGGCGTGTTTGGCGAGGCCGAGGAGCCTGACTACAACTTTGCACAAGGAGCCGACTTCTCACAAGAGTTCTTCCGTCTCTGGCCTACGGATGTCGATATGGTGTTTTCGCCGATGGAGATGGGACAGACAGTGGAATACAAGCCTGAGCAGGTCATCGGCGATGTATCATGGACGGACGCCCACCCTATCAAACAAGTGTATATGGCCTGCAACTGCGACACGGGCCAGCGCATGTGGGATGCGTTGCCAACCATCCAGGCTGTGGAGGGCGATCATCTTTTCACGCTCTCTGAACGCGGCACCCTGACCGTCACTCCCGAATGTATAACCATCTTTACCCCCTCAGCTACTGGACATTTTCGCTACCAGCTACCACGCGACACTACCTGGTCTGCTGCCATGCTGGAGAAAATCAGAACATTCAATAAGCTTGATTGACGTATAAAGATAATAGACGAAATGTAAAAAGAAGAGGGCTGGCAGCAATCTACATCTGTCAGCCCTCTTCGTTCACTCTTCACTTTTCACTATTAACTTTTCACTCACCTCATGCAGCTTGCCGTTCCCAATGCGGTCAGTGCCGCCGTCAGAATGCTAATGATGACCTGAATCACCGTCTTCCATGTTTCCTTCTTCATTGCTTTAGCCCGCATTGCAGTTGCATAAAAATCCAAAGTTAAACTATGTTATAGAATTGACTCCAAATGGCAGCTTCCGGCTAATTTTCTGCCCGTTACTAGCTAAAAAATCACAAAACGCCCACCTTCGTCTGAAAAACAAGCAAAAAGGTACACCCGGGACGTTTGCATTTCTGGCAAAATCGCCGTACCTTTGCAGGCATGTACATCACCAAGGGACGCAAGTATCACAAGCAGTC
>JAFVHO010000080.1 GCA_017474485.1 Prevotella sp. | reverse complement strand
CGGGGTCCCTTCGTCTATCGGTTAGGACGAGAGATTTTCATTCTCTAAAGAGGAGTTCGACTCTCCTAGGGACTACAAAAATTAAATCTGTCATCTGCACAGCCAAGTGCTACTCGACGAGGGGAATGGTGGCAGGGGGTGTAAAAACCCGCCCAGGGCAGCCATGAAGACGTAAGACCCATAAGCTTTAAGTTAAACAAGTAAAAACAAAAATTAAAAAATGGCAAATCACAAATCATCCCTGAAGAGAATTCGTCAGGACAAGAAGAAGGCGCTGCACAACCACTACTACGCAAAGACAATGCGTAACGCTGTTCGCAAGTTGCGCGCTATGACTAACAAAGACGAGGCTACAGCCCTCTATCCAAAGGTGCAGAAGATGCTTGACAAGCTGGCTAAGACCAACATCATCCACAAGAACAAGGCTGCCAACCTGAAGTCAAGTCTTTCACAGCACATCAACAAGCTCGGATAAGTTTTATACCAAGCATACGAAGGCCGTATTCCCCAAGGAGTACGGCTTTTTGTTTTCTTATGACGAACCCTTTTATTTTTATAAAAAATAAACACTTTTCTTTCGTTTAAGTCTAAGATTTTTTGTAATTTTGCAACCAAAATTGTGAAGACAACAAACAATGACAGAAGAACAACTGAATCAAGAACAGAATTATTCCGCGAGTAACATTCAGGTACTCGAGGGTTTGGAGGCCGTACGTAAGCGTCCGGCCATGTATATCGGAGACATCAGTGAAAAAGGTCTCCACCACCTCGTCAACGAGACCGTCGATAACTCTATCGACGAAGCTATGGCGGGCTATTGCACGCATATTGAGGTAACAATTAATGAAGATGGCTCTATCACCGTTCAGGACAACGGACGTGGTATCCCTGTCGATGAACACGAGAAGATGCATAAGTCGGCCCTTGAGGTCGTTATGACGGTACTGCACGCTGGTGGTAAGTTCGATAAGGGTTCGTACAAGGTGTCTGGTGGTCTGCATGGTGTAGGTGTGAGCTGTGTGAACGCACTTTCTACCCACATGCTGTCGCAGGTATTCCGCAATGGACACATCTACCAGCAGGAATACGAGAAGGGTAAGCCCCTCTACGACGTGAAGATAGTTGGCGATACCGACCTTACTGGTACTCGTCAGCAGTTCTGGCCTGATGGCAGCATCTTTACTACTACAGAGTATAAGTACGACATCATTGCCAAGCGTATGCGTGAGTTGGCTTACCTGAATGCAGGTATTACCATCACGCTGAAGGATATGCGTCCTGACGAAGACGGCAACCTGAAAGAAGAAGTGTTCCACGCCAAGGAAGGTCTGAAGGAGTTCGTGCGCTACGTAGATCGTCACCGTACTCATCTCTTCGACGATGTTATCTATCTGAAGACTGAGAAGCAGGGTGTACCCATCGAGGTCGCCGTGATGTACAACACAGACTATAGCGAGAACATCCACTCTTATGTCAACAATATCAATACCATCGAGGGTGGTACCCACCTGCAGGGCTTCCGTATGGCTTTGACCCGTACGCTGAAGAAGTATGCCGATGAGGACCCCAATATCTCCAAGCAGATTGAGAAGGCTAAGATTGAGCTGGCTGGTGACGACTTCCGCGAGGGTCTGACAGCCGTTATCTCTATCAAGGTCGCTGAGCCTCAGTTCGAGGGTCAGACCAAGACCAAGCTGGGTAACTCAGAAGTTGCTGGTGCCGTTCAGCAGGCTGTTGGCGAGGCCCTGAGCAACTATCTGGAGGAACACCCCAAGGAGGCCAAGCAGATTTGCGAAAAAGTGGTGTTGGCTGCTACAGCTCGTATCGCTGCTCGCAAGGCCCGTGAGAGCGTACAGCGTAAGAACCCGATGACGGGTGGTGGTCTGCCTGGTAAGTTGGCTGACTGTTCAGAGAAAGACCCCAAGGTTTGTGAGATCTTCCTCGTCGAGGGTGACTCCGCTGGTGGTTCGGCTAAGCAGGGACGTGATCGTCCTTCCAGGCCATCCTGCCGCTGCGTGGTAAGATCCTAAACGTAGAGAAGGTTCAGTGGCACCGTGTTTTCGAGGCAGAGTCCGTCATGAACATCATTCAGTCGATTGGTGTACGCTTTGGCGTAGATGGTGAAGGCGATCGCGAGGCTAATGTCGACAAGTTGCGTTATGACAAGATTATCATCATGACCGATGCCGACGTCGATGGTTCACACATCGACACGCTGATTATGACATTGTTCTATCGCTTCATGCCGAAGGTTATCCAGGAGGGTCATCTCTATATTGCTACGCCTCCTCTTTATAAATGTACGTATAAGAAGTTCTCTGAATACTGCTATACTGACCAGCAGCGTCAGGCCTTCATCGACAAGTACGTGGATGGCGACGAGAATGCTTCGGCACTCCACACCCAGCGCTACAAAGGTCTTGGTGAGATGAACCCTGAGCAGTTGTGGGAGACTACTATGAATCCTGAGAACCGTCTGTTGAAACAGGTGACTATCGAGAATGCCGCTGAGGCTGATGAGATTTTCTCCATGCTGATGGGCGACGATGTGGAGCCACGTCGTCAGTTCATTGAAAAGAATGCTACTTATGCGAACATCGACGCATAACATCTATCTCGACGAGGCCCGCAAATGGGGTGATGCCGAGTATATGACCGATGGGCTTGTACTGACTGACAGTATAGCCCATTCGCTTTTGTTGACTGGTCCTGTCCGTTTGAACTTCATCGTGATGGGGTTGTGCAAGAAGGGCGAAGCTAATTATTCTGTTGACACCTGCCAGCACAAGGTTAAGGCTGGCGACCTGATGTTTATCTCAGAGGGACATATTTTGGATGCTTACGAGCCTTCATCCAACTATGAATGTCATTATATCATGGTGTCTACCGAATTCTACCATAGCTTCGTGATGAACGTGAAGAACGTATCGTCGTTGCTGCTTTTCTCGATGAACAATCCCGTGGTACCTTTGACACCACACGAGGTTCAGGTGTATACCAACTATTATCTGACCATTCGTAGGAAGATGGCTGATACCAGACATCATTTCCGCACAAACCTAGTGAAGGCACTCTTGTTGGCTATGTTCTACGATATGAGCAATGTCATCTGGCGTGTGGGGCGCAACGACATCAAGAATAGGAAACGTAAGCGTGCTGATGCTTTGTTCACACAGTTCATTGGGCTGTTGGAAGATAATTTCCGTATGGAGCGACGTGTCAGCTGGTATGCCGAACAAATGGGCATCACAGCTAAGTACCTCTCTGAGATGGTGAAGGAGGTGTCGAAGCGTACTCCCAACGAATGGATTGATAGCTATGTCTTGTTGGAAATACGTGTTATGCTAAAGAATACCACTAAGAGCATTAAGGAGATAGCCAATGCAGTCAACTTCCCCAATCAGTCGTTCTTTGGTAAGTTCTTCAAGGAACACATGGGTATGAGTCCCACGGAGTTTCGCAAAAGCTAATGGTTATTGGCTATTAGCAGTTAGCTGTTCAGCAACCTCACAGAGCTCTTGATACCACGTCTCTCCAAAACGACGGATGAGTGGTTCCTTTAGAAACTGATATACGGGAAGGCCAAGTGCCTTCCCTTTTTCTACGGCATCCTTACAGACAGCCCAACGATGATAGTTAAGACCTATCAGCCCATTACCAAAATTCTTCTCACGGATAGGGTAGAGGGCACAACTGATAGGCTTTACAAATTGAGAATTCAGAATTGAGAATTGAGAATTATTGGCTGCCGCCTTCTCTCTGGCCGCCTTTTCCAAAGCACAGAGACAATTGTCGCCGTCGTAGCATGTAAATACACAATCCTTGCCTCTCACGATACTTGTTACCATGTCTCCATCACGATCTGCATAGGCTACACCCTGTTTGTCAATAACACTTTGTGCTGATGCAGACAGCATAGGCCATACTGTATCGAGCGCGTCCTCAATACCAGCTATTTCGTCCATCGTCACAGGGGCGCCATCGCTGCCTTCCACACAGCAGATGCCTTTACACTTCTCGTAGTCGCAACAAAAGTATTCGGTTATGATTTCAGAGGAAATCAATATACCTCCGATTTCGAGTATTGGGGGAATGTCCATTCTAAATTAGAAATTAGTAATTAGAAATTATAATTACCAGACAATTGGAGAGAGGTCATTTTCCTGCAAATAGGCATTACAGCGCGAGAACTGATGTTGACCAAACCAGCCGCCTCTGTTAGCTGAGAGCGGAGAGGGGTGCACAGATTCCAGTACCAGATTCTTCGTCTTGTCAATCATGTATGCTTTGGAGCGTGCATAACCGCCCCATAGCATGTATACGATGTGTTCGCGATGTGCTGCCAATGCACGGATGGCGGCATCGGTAAACGTCTGCCAACCTAATGAAGAATGGCTATTGGCCTGATGGGCGCGAACAGTCAACGTAGCGTTGAGCAGTAAGACGCCTTGTTCTGCCCAACGCGTCAGATTGCCACTCGTTGGAATGGGAGTGCCTAAATCCTGCTGAATCTCCTTGAAGATGTTTTGCAGCGAGGGTGGAAACAGCACACCGTCCTGTACAGAGAAACTCAATCCGTGAGCCTGTCCAGGCTCATGATAGGGGTCTTGTCCGATGATGACTACTTTTACCTGATTAAACGGGCACAGGTTAAAGGCATTGAATATTAATTTGCCAGGTGGATAGCAGGTCGTAGTGCCATACTCTTGCCTGACAGCACTCGTCAACTGACTGAAGTAGGGCTTCTCAAACTCTCCCTGCAAATGTTCTTTCCATGTAGGTTCTATCTGTACATTCATAGCTTTTTGCCATTTTGTTTGCAAAGTTACGAATTTTTTTGTACTTTTGCAAGCAGTAATACTTCTTTTAGCTGTCGACGTTATGAATATTTTTTTCT
>JAFVHO010000079.1 GCA_017474485.1 Prevotella sp. | reverse complement strand
GGACGCCGGCCGCGAGACCTACATCAAAAAATACGAGAACACATCGCGTTACGACACACGCAATTATGATCTCGTACTCTCTATGGACGGTAAGACCGAGGATGAGATAGTCGATGTCATTCTGAAATACATCGGCTAGCTAAGAATTAATATGTAACTTTGCATATTAAAATGAAATAAGTACGAATATGGGAAAGATTAAGACTATCGGTATTTTGACGTCGGGTGGCGATGCCCCCGGTATGAACGCGGCCATCCGTGCGGTGACGCGCTCTGGCATATACAACCAGTTTAATATCAAAGGCATCTACCGAGGCTACGAAGGACTCATTCACGACGAGGTGAAGCCCTTTACTACAGAGGATGTCTCAGGTATCATCACCCGTGGAGGCACAATCTTGAAAACCGCCCGTTCAAAAGATTTCATGACCCCCGAGGGCATGCAGAAAGCCTATGAAACCTGTCAGAAGGAGGAGATAGATGCCTTGGTGGTCATCGGTGGCAATGGTTCCCTTACTGGTGCCTGGAAGTTCGGCGTGGAGTTCGACTTCCCCGTCATCGGTTTGCCTGGAACCATCGACAACGACCTCTACGGCACCGATGCTACCATTGGTTATGACACCACCATGAACACCATCATGGAGTGTGTGGACCGCATCCGCGATACCGCCAACTCGCACGAGCGCATCTTCTTCATCGAGGTGATGGGCCGCGATGCCGGCTTTTTGGCACAGAACAGCGCCATCGCCTGTGGTGCCGAGGCTGCCATTGTTCCTGAAGAGGTGACCGACGTCGACCAGCTGGCAGCCTTTATGGGTCGTGGCATCCGCAAGTCGAAGAAATCGTGTATCGTCATCGTTTCGGAGAGTCCCAAGTGTGGTGCTATGTACTACGCCGACCGTGTGAAGAATGAGTTCCCGGAGTTCGACGTACGCGTATCTATCCTGGGCCACCTGCAGCGCGGTGGTTCGCCGTCAGCTCGCGACCGCATTCTGGCCAGCTGTACTGGCGTCGGAGCCATTGAAGCCATTCTGCAGGGGCAGCGTAACATCATGGTGGGTGTCCGCAACAACGATGTGGTCTATGTGCCCTTCTCGGAGTGCATCCGCACTGACAAGCGATTCGACAAGCGTCTGATAACCGTACTTGATGAACTAAGCATATAATATTGAAGAAGATACTTTTGGTTGCAGTCGCCATGATGGCTGCTGTGAGTGTGAAAGCGCAGAACTTCCCCGTAGGCATCCTCAGTGTAACAGCGTGCCCCCTGTTACTCAGACTATCGCAAAGTCGCGAGTAAGTGAGAGATAACAAAAATCGCCCATTTCAACGATAGAAGTAAGCCTGGCAATTTCTGTCAGGCTTACTTTTTCACGTTTTGGGACTATTTTTCCTACCGTGGGACTATTATTTCCAGAAAACAGCCTAATTTTGCAGATGAATTAAAATCAATAATGCGTATGGATATAACACTAGTCTTCACAGTTGCGTTGGCCGCCGCCTTCATTGTGGTGGTGCTGGCACTTGTAGTCATTATTAAATACCAACGTTGGCGCATCGGTGACCAGAACGTGTTCATCGAGCGATTCATCCGACAGAACGAAGAGCAGCGCCAGAAGATGAGGAAAGCTGGAATTCTATAATAAATAATAAAGTATAATCATTAATCCCCAAAAACAATGAAAAAGATCCTTATGACGCTCGCAGCCGTCCTTTGCTGCGCAATGACAACGCCGATGCTAACATCGTGCGCTATTGAGGACAATCCCGCACCTGTCACGGACTACAAGCCATTCCCCTACGACAGCGAGATTGACAACTCAGTACGTCCTGGCGACGACTTCTACAGGTATGCCCTTGGACAGTGGTTCAACAGTAGCGACCCCGCACCGTCTATATTTGAGCAGATTGTGAATGAAATGCCGCTTATATTCAATAACATGCTGAACACCAGCAATGACCCCGTCATGGTGACGCTGCGCAGTCAGGTCGACCAGACGTTGAACGACGACAGTAAGAATAAGGCACTGCTCAGTGAGCGTCTGCAGATGCTGGAGCAGGTGACAACGGGCGACCAGCTGAACGCAGCCTTTGCAAACCTGCATTCGTTGGGCTACAGCCCACTGTTCCGTCTGATTCCATTTGCCATTGAAGGCAAGCTGGGTATTAATTTGATAACCTCAGGCGCTATGACACGAGAGGTGACGAGTTTTGCCGCTCGAAATGATAAGGAGTCGCTGGATAGCGCTGTCACCGCCTATTGTTCGCATCTCGATGCTTTGGGCTTTTCTCAGGAGCGTATCGCCCAGATTACTGAAAACGCCATCAAGATTGAAAATATCGAAATGCAAGCCTTTGAATATGCTTTGGAGTTGGCGCGCCATCCTCAGCCTATCACTGTCACACGTCGCGCCTCGTCTGGTGACGAACAAAAGGAAGATGCAGTCTTTAAAATGATGGGTGCCACCGATCAAGAATTGAAAGAACAGGTCTTGTTCACTAGCAGTATCGGTATTGACTCGCTAATACTTGACTTTGCTGACGCTGCCCAGTCTCCGTCGAATGTAGAAGCCTTCCGCGACTACATGATTTACAACGTGTTGGCGCAGGACCTGCCTTTTGTCCCCAGCATCAACAAGCAAGCTGACCGCATGAACATGTTGAAAAGTGCTCTGCAGTACAACAAGTATTATAAATATCGTCTGCTGACCGAGAGTTATGGCAAGGACAACATCTGCAAGCAGCAGTGTCAGGACATCATGGAGCAGATGCGTAAGAATTTCATCCGTCGCGTCGACAATCTCGACTGGATGAGCGCTTCCACTAAGGTTGAAGCACGCAAGAAGGCCGAGGCTATGAAGTTCTATATCGGCTATCCCGACCAGTGGAACGACAAGCTGACACCTAAGATTGAAGGCGATGTTCTGTTGGCTACCGTCACGCAACTGCGTCAGAATGCCGTACAGACCATTAGTAGCATACGTGGCAGGAATGCCGACGTCCTGGGTTGGGACCTTTGGGCCAGCATGGCACAGTTCACCACCGACAACGCCTTCTATTTGTCTACAGCCAACTCGCTGGTCATTCTGCCAGCATGGATCTGCAAGCCACGTTTCAACAACGACTTGAGCGAGGCTGCGGTCTACGCCGTCACCACCACCTTCGGCCACGAATTCTGTCATGGCTTCGACGCCGGTGGTGCAAAATATGACGAAAACGGCTATTATCGCGACTGGTGGGCTCCTGTCGATCAGGCTGCCTTCCAAGCCAAGCAGCAGATTATGATTGACCTCTACAACCAACTGGAAGTCTATCCTGGCCTGATGGCTGACGGTCAAAAGACGCTCAGAGAGAATATGGCCGACTACGGCGGTCAGGAACTGGCCCTTGAGTGTTACAAGCAGCGACTCACTAATCAAGGATTTAAGGGTGCACAGTATGACGAGCAAATCAAGAAGTTCTTCCTCTCGTTTGCACATCTATGGAAGGAAGAAAGAGAACTCGACAACGAAATGCTAGAATATTTATATGAAGTTGATACCCACTCCGCTGCCCACAATCGCGTGAACGGCATGATGCGGCTACAGGACGACTGGTATCGACTCTACGACGTGAAGCCCACCGACAAGCTCTATCTTGCCCCTGAAGACCGCGTAAAGATATGGTAGTAAATAAGGTAATGATGAAACTGTAACAGCGTCCCCCTGTTACTGTTACTCAAAAAAGGAAGTCCGCGTGGGCTTCCTTTTATTACTTTAGTTATTTCCTGACTTCGGCGATGCGTCACCGTCAATCATTACAATGCTACGTCAACAAAATGATGGTGCACTTTCTGCACCCTCTACACCTAAAAGATTTTCAACAAATGTAATGCAATAGACTTGTATACAGTATGTTATATAAATGTTGGATGCGTTTCTGAACACGATTCGTCGTTCAAAAATGCGCACATGCTATTCTGCATAATAGCATAGCTGTTACTTCGCATGACGGTGCAACATGCCAACAAAAATGCTACCGTTAGTAGTAAAACAAGTTGTTTTGCAAAATTTAGAGGTACTTTACGAAAAAATAGAGGCGCCATTTTTTCAAACGGGGCCGCTAAATTTCCAAACGGAGCCTCTATTTTTTCAAATGGAGCCTCCATTTGATTGAATTCTCTCGAAAATTCAGACCAATAAAGGCTCTATGTGGGTGACAGATGCATGTGTATTTTTGTGTAGCAGATTCGTAAACAAAAAGGATGCCACTATTCTGGCAAGAGACACCATTACAGATATTTACGGAGGCGTTGTTGAAACATTTTCAGGTGAAGAAAGTGCATTAAGTGCACCGTGTTTTTGTTATCCCTATTAATGTGGAGTGTCAGTTGAATAAACTAGAGACTCAAATCCTTTGTGCATCGGCATTTCCAACGATTTGAGTGTAGGGTGAGGGATAAAAAAGCGGGCAATACATTATTGTCCGCTCTTATATAGTGCTATTTACTGTTTGCTTAATTGTATTTCAGAATCTGACCAGCCTTCAACTTTGCATTCTTCTTCAGGTGGTTCAGCTTCATGATAGCATCCACCGATGTTCCACGACGCTTGGCAATAGAGTAAAGCGTTTCACCCTTCTTGACTTTGTGGAAACGAGACTCCTGAGTATAATTGGCTGCAGGGGCTGCTGTTGCTAATTCAACATCTTCGCCCTCAGTATTGATGGTTCCACCACCAACACCACGCAGACGGGTAGCTACAGTAGATTCACGCTGATAGCTGGACTTGTGGAACATGTAATAATCATCGACAACATCCTGATTGCGGAAGTCGAACATCAGGGCCGGGTTCAAAGCTACACCACAGAGACGTGTTTCAAAGTGCAGGTGTGAACCTGTACTACGACCCGTGTTACCACCAAGTCCGATAGGATCACCGGCACGAACCTCCTGATCCTCTGTGACGAGTTGTGCTGACATGTGTCCGTAGATGGTCTCTAAGCCGTTGTAATGGCGGATGACCACGTACTTGCCATAGCCGCGAGCTTCATAACGTACAACTCGTACTTTTCCTGGGAATGCGGCACGGATGGTGTCGCCAATATAAACCTTGATGTCAAGACCCTTGTGCTGACGTCCCCAACGCGAACCGAAGTTCGAGGTAATCAGACGACTGTCAGTAGGCATGCAGAAATCCTTCAGTGAAATACGGAAGGAATCGGGCAATGCCGTCTCATGATGGGCATATTTGTTGCTCCAGTCCTCATAGAGGTCTTCAGCAGGTGAATCGTAGTTTTCAGTGTAGATGATATGTTGCAAGGCAACGCTGTCTACAGCTTTCATTTTTCTGTCAATAGGTGCCTGACGGGCCAATAAGTCTTGTCCCATCATCGGGAGAGAACTCATAGCTGCTAAAGCCAGAAATGCAATTTTTGTTACAATCTTCATTACAAATTAGTTTTTTCGGTTATGTCCGTAATACTCGTCTTACGGTAATAAAACGTTGCAAAGGTAATAAATATTGTTTATAAACTGCATAAAAACGCCAAATGTTTAAGGTTTATTTGTGTGTTTTAACACTTAAACGCTTGATAAGGGTCAAGAAATTGCGCCCCAATTGATATTTGTTTTGCGAATTTCCTTCAATCTGCGCCACAGAATAGCATAACACTCTTTCTCACAGGTGGGATCGTTATCGATGATTATCTGAGCCTCGTCGCGTGCTAATTGTACCAATTGTCCGTCGCGTGCGATATCGGCTATTTTCAGGTCGAAGGCCATACCGCTCTGTTGGGTACCCTCTAGATCGCCAGGACCACGCAACTTGAGGTCTGCCTCGGCAATGCGGAAACCGTCGTTGGTTTCGCACATAATGTCAATACGTTTGCGCGTATCGTCAGCCAGTTTGACGTTAGTGACGAGTATACAGTATGATTGATCGGCACCACGACCCACACGTCCACGGAGCTGATGAAGTTGGGAGAGTCCGAAACGCTGAGCATCGAGGATGACCATGACAGAAGCGTTGGGTACATTGACTCCCACTTCAATGACCGTAGTGGCAACGAGGATTTGTGTCTCGCCACTGACAAACTTACGCATCTCTTCTTCTTTGTCAGCAGGCTTCATCTTGCCATGAACCTTACTAAGACGGAACTCAGGAAATACTTGTCTTAACACTTCGAAGCCGTCTTCCAGATTCTTGAGGTCTATCTTTTCACTCTCCTCAATGAGAGGGAAAACGATATATACCTGCCGACCTTGATGGATTTGTTTCCTGATGCCATCATAGAGTGAGGGCAACGAACGGTCAAAGACATGCTGGGTAACAACTGGTTTGCGCCCAGGTGGCAATTCGTCGATAACACTGACGTCAAGATCGCCATAAAGTGTCATGGCCAAAGTACGAGGAATGGGGGTTGCCGTCATGACCAGTACGTGAGGCGGATTGACGCTCTTGCTCCATAGCTTGGCACGCTGGGCTACGCCAAAACGGTGCTGTTCGTCGACCACCACCATGCCTAAACGGGCAAATTGTACGGTGTCTTCGATGACAGCATGAGTACCCACAAGAATCTGGACGGTGCCATCCATCAGACCGTCGAGGATCTCCTGACGTTTCTTGCCTTTGACGATACCAGTCAGCAAAGCTACACGGATATCCATATCATGCAGGAAGGCCATGATGGTCTGCAGATGCTGTTCAGCCAATATCTCAGTAGGTGCCATGATACAGGCCTGATAACCGTTGTCCAGTGCGATAAGCATCGACATCAGGGCTACGAGTGTTTTGCCGCTACCTACATCGCCTTGCAACAGGCGGTTCATCTGACGACCGCTGCCCATATCTTTGCGGATTTCGCGAATAACACGTTTTTGGGCTTCTGTCAGTGGGAAGGGTAGGTTGTCCCGATAAAAGTTGTTGAAATTATCGCCCACCTTACTGAATACGTAGCCACGATATTTTCGACGCTGGTCGCTGGCATACCTTAATATATTAAGCTGAACGTAGAAAAGTTCTTCAAACTTCAGACGGGTACGGGCACGTTCCAGTTCCTTGGCATTCTGCGGATAGTGTATTTTTCGTAATGCTTCGTCGCGCGACATGAGGTGCAACTTTTGCGTGATGAAATCAGGAAGTGTCTCAGGCAGTGATTCTTTCAACGCGTCGAGGAGAGTTTTGACCAAACGCTCTAACGAACGTGAGTTCATACCGACCTTCTTCATCTTCTCCGTCGTATTGTAGTAGGGCTGCATGCCCATCGCCGACAGTTCTAATTTGTCCGCTGCATCGATATCGGGATGGGTGACGTTGATGCGTCCGTTATAGACGTTGGGACGTCCGAAGACGATATACTCCTTACCTATAGCGTAGTTTTGTTTCGCATATTTGCCGCCATTAAACCAGGTGAGGTCCATGACCTTGCCACTCCCGTCTGTAAAGTGGGCCACTACACGTTCTTTGCGGGCACTCATCTTAAAGGTCTCGAAACTCAAGATGTGTCCTTTAACCTGAACGAACGGCATGTCGCCATTCAGTTCGCCGATGCTGTATAGTCTGCTGCGATCAACGTGTTTATAAGGATAATACTGCAACAAGTCGCCATACGTCAAAATGCCCAACTCTTCGTTGAGCATCTTCTTCCTGGAAGGACCGACGCCAGGCAGATATTGTATGTCTTGTTGTAGGATACTTTTCATTTTTTTAGCAGCGGACTACAGGACTAAAGGACTTATTTCTGGTTGCTAAGATGTCTTTGCTCCACAATCTAAAGTATAGCTTCAGCTATTTTCAAATCATAGGGGGTTGTAATCTTAATGTTCTCACGATTGCCCTCTACTAATGTTATCGAGTGCCCATAGCTTTCGACAACGGAGGCATCGTCTGTGAAGTCATCACGATAAGATTGGCGGTTGGCAGCCTTCAACAGTTGAATGTCGAATGTTTGCGGAGTCTGCACTAAGCGGTATTCATCCCGAGGTACTGTAACGGAAGTTTTTTTGCAAGGACTACAGGACTTAAGGACTTTTTCACTGGTTTTGCTAAAAGAGTCCTGTGAGTCCTGTAGTCCGCTGCAAATAATATGACGAACCGTTTCTACGACAGGAATGACGGGAATAACAGCTTTAGCCGTACGGGCCGTTTCATAGCAGTTGCGAATGACCTCGATACTGGGGAAAGGACGCACACCATCGTGCACGCCAACTACTCCTTCGGCATTGTCAGGAATCAGGGCTAACCCATGCTGGACAGAATGGAATCGTGTCTCGCCGCCGTCAGCTAATTGGTAGTCAATATCAAAATCGTATTTCTCGCAGAGTTTCTGCCAATAGTCCTGCTGTGCCTTGGGTAGCACCAGGATTATTTGCAAATCCTTAGCGTATTCGCGGAATCTTTCGATGGTCCGCATCAGTACGGGTTTGCCGCCTATGGGCAGAAACTGCTTGGGAATGTCGCTCCCCATACGCAGACCCTTCCCGCCTGCTACTATTATTATATAATCCATATTTTTTATTCTTTTTGCAAGGACTACAGGACTAAAGGACTTTATTCTTTTAAAAAGACTCGTTTGTAATCTCGCCCTTCACCAAAATTCAGTAATAATCCAACTTTTAATTGTGTTGCTGTTAAGTAATTGATGAGTTGTGCACTGTGAGCAGGGACTAATCTCATATACAGATTCCAAGAAGCCAGTTCCAAGTTCTTTTAAAACATTGAAATATGCTTTCAGGATGCTTGCTGACAACTCTTCGTATAACATAAAAGTCCTTTAGTCCTTTAGTCCTTGCAAAATAAATCACTGCATGAGATGCTTAAAGCGCATGCCTTCGGCAATCTGGTCAGAGGTCTGCTTATTGACAAGTTGGGCAAGGAGTTCGTAGGCAAAGGGGAAGGCAGCGGCAGGTCCTTCGCCTGTGGTAACGTTGCCGTCGACGGTGACGAGGTCACCTGTGTATGTTGCATCTTCAAGTGCCAGCTCGAAACCAGGATAGCAGGTGGCCTTCTTGCCATCAAGAATGCCTAAGGGAGCCAGGACGACAGCTGGTGATGCACAGATAGCAGCCACCTTCTTGCCTGCAGCAAACTGGTCGACAACAGCTTTGCAGACACCTTTATGCGCAAAGAGGTTTGATGCACCAGGCATACCGCCAGGCAGGAAAATGAGGTCGGCATCGGTGAAGTCGCCTTGTTCGAACATGATGTCAGCTTCGATGTTCACACCATGTGCTGAGTTCACCAAGGGGAAATCGCTGATACTCACTGTGGTAACGTCAACACCACCGCGACGTAGTACATCAATAGGAATGAGGGCCTCGACATCCTCGAAGCCGTCAGCTAAGAATACATATACCTTTTTCATAGTTCTTTTGTCTTTTTTGCAAGGACTACAGGACTAAAGGACTTTTTCATAGGATTTATTGAAGTGCTGGAAGTCCTTAAGTCCTGTAGTCCTTGCTAAATTATTATTTTAATGCATTGAGATATTGCTTGATGGTTTCCTTGAGACCCAAGTAGAGCGCATCGCAGATGAGGGCGTGACCTATCGAGACTTCGTCAGTCCATGGAATCTGCTGGTGATAGTAGTGCAGGTTCTCGAGTGACAGGTCGTGACCTGCGTTGAGCCCCAAACCTACGCGGCGTGCCTCCTCGGCAGCGGCGATGAACGGAGCGATAGCTGTTTCGCGATTGGCTTGATAGCCAGAGGCGTATGGCTCTGTATAAAGTTCCACGCGATCGGCACCACACACCTTTGCACCCTCCACCATCTTAGGGTCGGCATCGACGAAGATGCTGGTGCGGATACCTGCGTCCTTGAACGTCTTACAAATGTCCGTCAGGAAGGCTTTGTTCTCTAGGGTGTCCCATCCGTGATTCGAGGTTAGCTGGTCATGTCCGTCAGGCACCAGCGTTACTTGATTGGGTTTTACTTCCAATACCAACTCAGTGAATGACTCGATGGGATTGCCCTCAATATTAAACTCAGTAGTGATGAGGGGGCGGATGTCGCGTACGTCTTGATAGCGGATATGGCGCTCATCAGGACGAGGATGTACCGTAATTCCCTGTGCGCCGAAGATTTCTGCGTCACGTGCTACAGCCAGCACGTTGGGATTGTTGCCGCCTCTTGCATTGCGCAAAGTGGCAATCTTATTGATATTTACACTTAGTTTTGTCATAACAAACATATTTAATTGGTGCAAAGTTAATAAAAAATAAGGCATGATTACACGGATTGCGCAGATTTTATGATGCATTAACATAAAAAACCGCGTAATCCGTGTATTCCGTGCAAAAAAAGTGCTATCTTTGCAAGCAAAAAGCAAAATGTATTATGGTTTCACGAAAACTAAGGTTCGCCATTTTTGGTAATACCTACCAGCCCAAGAAGTCGGTTTCCGTCCAGAAACTGCTGGCTTGTCTCACTCAGCGACAAGCTGAAGTATGTATTGAACGCGAGTTCTATGAGTTTCTGACAGCAGGCCAGCGCCTGCCGATAGACAATGTTCAGGTGATTGAGGGGCGCGATTTCAAGGCTGATTTCGTCATATCAATGGGTGGCGATGGTACTTTTTTGCGTGCTGCCAGTATGGTGGGTAGCAAACAGATTCCAATCTTGGGTATCAATACAGGGCGTCTGGGTTTTCTGGCTGATGTCAATGCACAAGAGATAGAACGCACCATTCAGGCGTTATATGAAGGCGACTATACGGTAGATACTCGTGCAGTGATACAGGTGGAGACAGAGGGACAGCCACTTCAGGGTTATTGTTGCGCCCTGAACGATGTAGCTATCCTAAAGCGCGACAATGCCTCGATGATTGCCATCCATACTACGATTAACGGCGACTATCTGACCACCTATCAGGCTGACGGCTTGATACTAAGTACGCCTACTGGTTCTACGGCTTATTCGTTGTCAAACGGTGGACCTATCATCGTTCCTGGCACCCATGTTTTTTCGCTGACGGCTGTAGCTCCTCATTCGCTGAATGTACGTCCGATTGTCGTGTCAGAAGATTCGGAAATCAAGCTGACCATTGAGAGTCGTACGCATAACTTCCTGGTGGCGCTCGATGGACGTAGTGAGAAGTTGACTGATACCACAAAACTGACGTTGCGCAAAGCGCCCTATCGTGTAAAGGTCATCAAGCGTGCAGGTACGAAGTACTTCCACACGCTACGCGATAAAATGATGTGGGGTGCTATTCCTTCGGCAGTTTCAAAATAAAACGGCAACCTTCTTTGTAGCGTGTGTCGAGTATCACGTCGCCACCCAGTTGGCGAGCTACTCGCCGTGCCAAAGAGAGGCCTAAGCCTACACCTTCCTTATAGACATCCGACTTGTAGAAGTTTTCGAAGATTTTCTCTTCGTCGCCTTCTTTAACACCACAACCCGTATCCGTCACACTGAAGCAAACGCAGTTGTCAGGTTTGCTTTGAAAGGTACGAAGGGTAATGCTACCCTGTTGTGTAAATTTTATGGCATTGTCTAACAGATGGTGTAGAATCTTCTCAACCTCATGGCGATTTACCAGGATGCAGCAACTCTCCTTCAAAAGTGGCTCAAACTTTATCTCGACATCTTCCTGATGGGCTATATAGGGGGCCAACATGTCGCGGGCCAATGCGTTGCAGTGTACCAAATCCGTTTTGTCGAGATAGTGGATACTCTCTTTGCCTGAGATATCAAGAATCTCGTCCACGATGTGCACGATGATACTGGTGCTATGTGTGATACGCAGTGCCATATCAGCCCTCTCCGTATCACTCAGACGGGCATGTGGATTACTGATAATCTGGGCATAGCCGCTGATGACGTTCAAGGGTGTGCGTATCTCGTGACTCATGTTCTGCAGGAAATTAATCTTCATGCGCTCCGACTCCTGGGCCTTGTCGCGGGCAATTAACAATTCTTTATTCTGCTTCTGCAGTTTACGCAGATAGCGCAGACGATTCATGCGATAGATAAAGAAGCCTATGAGCAGACCTACAATGATGACGGAGGGGAGTGCCCATTGCAATAGCTGGTTACGTTTG
>JAFVHO010000078.1 GCA_017474485.1 Prevotella sp. | reverse complement strand
GGATATAGTTTAAAAATTAAAGAATTAAAAAATGTAAGAATTGAAGCTGTGCGTCTCTATGCCACCGCCACCAACCTCCTGACCATCACCCCCTACAAGGGCTACGATCCTGAGGTCAGCAGCGGCACCGACTCTGGCGCCTATCCCGCCTCGCGCACCTTCACCTTCGGCGTCAGCGTGACGTTGTAAACGGCGATTACCAATGGTTTGGTATGCAGAATGCCACGAAAAGGCGATTGTGGGAGCGCAGAAAACCCACTACCTTTGCAGCATGAAATTTTAATTTAAACAGAAACGAAACATAGTATTAATTAATTAAAGGTAAAAGGAGATTTCAGTATGAAAAAGAAGCAATTACTTTTCGCAGCCCTCGTGGCAGTAGCAACATCGACGGGTTTTACAGCCTGCTCAAGTAATAGTGACGACACCGCGAACACCAGCGGCGGTAATCAGATAGACGAGACGAACGTGGTGAACAATGACGCCTCGGCCCTCTCTCTCGTCAACGGCGTCTACAGCCATTGGCAGCCACTCTCGTCATCGTTCTCATTCATCATCGAGTTGAACTCCAACAAGCTCATCTCGTTTGAAGGTGCCGAGAGCAAGGAAGGCCCGCTGAACAGCCGTTTCGAACAGGAGCCTACAACGTGGTATCAGGTCAAGATTTTCAACCACCTGCTGTTGGGTATCGCCCAGGACAACGAGGCCATCACCACCGTCACCAATTCGCTGAAGTTGGGCAAGGTGACCCAGAACGGTTACAACGCTGCCGTGGGTAAGGCCAAGTTCCTGCGTGCCCTGGCTTATCTGAAGCTGACGCAGCTGTGGGGCGAAGTGCCCGTATTCACTGAGGAAGGCGGCTCAACCACCGAGCGCCAGAGCATCGACAACGTCTTTGCACAGATCATCAAGGACCTGACCGATGCCGAGAGCCTGCTGCTCGACTACAGCGGCGACCCACGCGTACCTTCCAAGCAGGCTGCCCAGGCACTGCTGGCACGTACCTATCTCGTCTGGGGCGACAATCCGCTGACAGCCGATCAGGTAGCCGCCATCGCCAACACGCAGACCGACCCACAGTTCACCAAAAACGACGCCCGTCTGCAGAAGGCCGTCGAGTATGCCGACAAGGTCATCAACAGTGGTCGTCTGGCCCTCGATCCCGACTTCTCGAAGCTCTTCGGACGCGACTACGAGAGCAACAAGCGTAACACCAATGAGCACCTGTTCACCATTGCTCACGACGGCGACAAGCTGGATGCTCAGGGCAACCACCAGACACACTGCTCGTGGACCTATCCCTTCCTGAACGGTGAGAACGGCAACGGCTATAAACAGAACCATACCGAGGTGGCCGACGATAACCTCTACGATGACTGGAAGCGCGAGCAGCCCAACGACAAGCGCTTGGCCGAGACTTACCTCATCGAGCTGAAGAACCCCGAAACCGGACTGACCCACCACTACTACTCGCCCGTCTATACGCCCATCAACGGTAAGGGTGTAGACCAGAGCTACGAGGACGCAGAGAATCTGGAAATCAAGCAGAACAGCATCGACCGCATCGAGATTCGCTATGCCGAAGTGCTGCTCACCAAAGCCGAGGCCCTCGTGCAGTTGGGTCGTAACAGCGAGGCCGCCGAGCCCTTCAACCAGCTACGCCGTCGTGCCGGCATCGCCGAGGTCAGCGCTCCCACCTTCGACCAGATCAAGCGCGAGTGGGACTATGAGTTCACCTACGAGCAGTTCTCGGTGCTGAACAGCTACCGCTGGAAGAACCTCATCAGCAGCGTGCAGCAGGTGAAGAACTACAAGCACTTCGCCGACGACTGGAAGGACAAGCAGACCTTCACCGCCGATCAGGAAGCCTACTTCCAGAAGGTGCACAACCACCTCGTGGCCAAGTACAACAACGTGCGCGGCAAGCACTACCGCCAACCCATCCCCAACGGCCTGCAGGGCGAAGACCTCGGCATCGCACAAAACCCAGGCTATTAAGTCACTTGAGGACACGACTCCGCGGCGCGACCATCTAGTTGCGCCGCTCTTGTTGTGACTACAGACCCCCATCCGAGGGTCGGACGGCCCTTTGTAATGACTACAGACCCCCGATGGAAGAGGAAAAAATAAAGCGGCTGTGCCAATCGACACAACCGCTTATGTTGGAGGGAAAAGGATACCTGCTTAAAGCTGGACATTGAGGGCATTGCCGTTGTAGGTGACCAGTTTGCCCTCAGGGTTCTCAAGGTTAAGGGGCTTGGCGCTGTCCTTGGTGATGAGGACCACGTTGAACTGGCGGTTCTTCAGCATGCCATTGAACTGGCCATTACGTTTGCCAAAGGTAACGGTGCGGGAGGCATCGTCGTAGGTGATGTCGATGGTAGCAAACTTGCCCTTCTCGTAGTTGTAGTTGGTGTCTTCGTCCTCGTAGAGTTGGAACGTAGCGTCCTTGCCTGCATAGACGTAGAGGTTGATGAGGTCGGCAGGTTTCTCGTCACAATACTGGATCTCTGGACCGAAAGGAATAATGGAGCCCTCACGGACATAGACGGGAATGCGCTCGTATGGTGCATCGACTATCAGATGGTGACCACCCTCAATGAACTCACCCGTATACAGGTCGTACCAGCCACACTGTTTGGGGAAATATACGCTGCGACTGCGGGCCTTATAGTAGCCTACAGGACAGGCCATCAAGGCTGGACCAAACATCCACTGGTCCTTGATATCATAGGTTTCGCGATCGCCATTAAAGTCCATCACAAGGCCACGCATCATGGTGTAGTCTTTCAGATGTACCCAGCCAGCCATCGAATAGAGATAGGGCATCAGACGATAGCGCAACTTGTCGTAATAGACAAACGACTTGTAAGCGGGATGGTCTTCGGGGGCAATATTCCAAATCTCACGCAGAGGCCACTGACCATGGACGCGGAACAGAGGAATAAAGGTGCCAAACTGGCTCCAACGAGCCTGCAGTTCGCGCCACTCCTTCAGGTCTTCGTTCTCGACCTTCATACGGTCGTAAAGTTGCTGGGCCTGCATATAACGGTTCTCGACACAGAAGCCGCCCTGATCCATACCCCAGAAAGGCAGACCCGACATAGAGTAATTGAGACCTGCCGTCATCTGTGCACGCATATCTTCCCAACGCGTACCAATATCACCACTCCACGTAGCCGTGCTGTAACGCTGTTCACCAGCAAAGCCACTACGAGTCAACAGGAACACACGAGGCTCGTTGGCCTTTCCCTTAAAGACTGAACGCTGACCGTTGTAGATGGCATCGGCATTGACGATGCTGTAGGCGTTGAAGTATTCCGTCGTCGTGCCTAAAGCAGTAGGTCCGCTGAGGGCCTTGCGATACCACATGGGCGTGCAGTCGCGAACATTCGGTTCTGAGGCATCCATCCACCAAGCATCAATCATTGACCGTTGACCATTGACCATTGAGTTTTTGCTTAGGCCTGTATACAGGTTTTCGTCCATCTGTCGCCAGAACATCTTGCGGGCTCCTGCATCATAGGCATCGTAGAACGAACCGACATAGCCTGGACCTACCCAGTCGTGGATGTCGTCCTTAACAGCCTGATGATACATCCAGCCATTCTTGTCGAGTTCCTTGTAGTTATCAGTATTGCAATAGAACTTAGGCCAAACGGATATCATGAAGCGACCACCCATCTGATGAACGCTGTCGAGCATAGCCTGCGGATTGGGGAAGCGTGACGACTCAAACTGATGCGAACCCCACTGGTCCTCGACCCAATAGTTCCAGTCCTGCACGATGTTGTCGCAAGGAATCTGGCGCTGGCGGAACTCACTGAGTGTGCCGACGATTTCATCGGAAGTCTTATAGCGCTCGCGACTCTGCCAGAAGCCCAGCACCCACTTAGGATAGACGGGAGCCTTACCTGTCAAGGTACGATAACCGGAAATCACCTCGTCAGCATTCTGGCCAGCAATGAAGTAATAGTCCATATCCTTGGCCATCTCGCTCCAAATGGAAAGCTTGCGCTGATCGCTATGGGCTCTGGACGCACGCAGTCCACAATACGACACATCGCCATCAGGACGCCACTCGATACGGAGTTGTTCACGCCTTCCTGCGTGCATCATCTTGCGGAACTTGTAAGTATTTGGGTTCCAAGCGGTACGCCAACGTTCGGGCACCACCTCCTCGCCTCCAATATATACCTTAATATAACCTGCGTAATAAAGGATGAAATGATACTGACGAGTATCGGGGGATTCGATAAAACCTTCGTAAACCACATTGGCACCATTGAGTCGGAAGCCCTTCGGCAGGTTCTTGATGCCGCCTGGTTCGGTACGGTTGCCCAGTTCTGAGGTAGCAGGACAATCGAACTCAAAATACAAAGAGTCCTCATCGCGCACCAAACGCCGGCCATCTCGGTCAGTATAGGTTCCTGTCAGATGGCCTTCCCTACCCTGCTTATCGTAGATTGTAAAAGCACGGCCCAATTGCAGATAGTCATCGGGATTTCCAAAGCGGCAATAGCTGTACGAGTCCCACAGCAGGCCATAGTTCTTACTGGATAGCACAAAGGGTACGCTGACCTTCGTATTATACTGAAAGAGGTCTTCGTTCAGGCCCTTCATATTCAACTCCTCAGACTGGTGTTGTCCCAGACCGTAGAAAGCCTCCTCGGTGGGACTATCGAACAGCAGGCGCCACGTCAGTCCGTTGCGTTGCTCTTCAGGCACTTTAGCCACATCGACACCTATCTCACGATCGGGCACACGGAAAGGCTTAAAGGTCTTGCCATTCTTGGCCTCACCGATCATCAACTTCCCTGCAGCATCATAGAAACGCACCTGTCCTGTCTGCTTGTCAACACGCGCCTCGATATTGGCGGCCTTGACACGTAGCAGTTGACCATCAGTAACTTCAAACTTCGGTTTGGCAGTCTGCTTGACGATAATCAGGCTCTGCTTCTCAGGCAATTGCGCCTCAGATGTAGCCTGCACACGGATAATATTGTCTGTCACCACCTGCAGGCGAACCACTCGTGGGCCTCCCGTTTTTGCATCCTTCACAGAAAGCGTTACATACTGACCACTGACAGTATAGTCAGCAGCCATCAATGCCAATGCTGTCATAGAGGTCAGCACTGTCATTAATAATCTTTGCATCTTCATATTTATACTTATATTTTTAATTATCACTTCTCAATCTATCACTTCAGCCTCGACAACCTCAATTTCTGACTGGGCAGGCAGCGTGATGAAGAAGATGGTGCCACCACCTGGATTATCTTCGATACGGATTGTTCCGTTATGGGCATCAATAATACTCTTCACACGATCAAGACCAATGCCTTCACCATTCACCATCGGATCAAAGGCATGTTCCTTATATTCGTCCTTGATACCAATACCATTATCTGCCACCTGAATTTGTGCCATATCGTTTTGCGTACGAGCCACGCCGACACTGATCATTGGATCGTATGGGGTAAAGTTAATTGAATTGCGGAACAATATCTCTAAGACTTCCTTTAACTTAGCCTCATCGAAATCAGCCGTCAACTGGTCTACCGCAGACAGGAAATTCACCTTGACTTTCTTGTCTGGATTGGGCGACTCATAATGTTCGCAGATAGCACGTATAAAGACGACGATGTCTTCTGTCGTCAGATCTAGTTTGACAATCTCTTGTTTGGTTCCAGTTGACTGCTGTTTGTTAGCTTGCTCTGTAGCCATCTTCATACGCATCTCGTTCATCCATTGCTGCTTTTCAAGGTCACGTCGCATCGATTCAACTTTCATACGCTTCTCCAGACGTTTCATAAACCACTTGCGCCACAGGAAGGCTACACCAGCAATGACGAGCATGTACAACAATATCATCCAGCGTGTTCGCCACAAGGATGGACGAATGGTGATTTCGAGCGTCGATTCTTCTTCGCCAATTGTACCATCGTCGTTCAGCATTCTGACTCGGAGGGTATAGCTGCCAGGACGCAACGAGTTGTAGGTGATATTGGGATTCTGTTCCGATGTCTTCACCCAGTTGTCATTGAAGCCTTCCAGCATATATACAAAACGTTTACCGTTGTTGACAATACCTGCATCGCTGCCCAACTGGATAGTAAACTGGTCGTTGAATCGCAGTGTCAGTTCACGACAAGCGTCAAGCGCCTCGTCCAATATGACACGTCCATCGACCTCCTGACCAACAGCGACATCAGCATCAAAAATCTGCAAGCCACTGAAGATGGGACGCTCTTTCTTCTTGACAACAGAAAGTGCCTTAGGATTGATGACATCCAAACCGCCTTGTCCGCCTATCAACAGCAAGCTGTCATGTGTCAGACAGGTAGAACGCTGATTATAGGCTCCCTGCATCAAGCCATCACGACTGTTATAGCTACTCACACTGAGATTCCACTTACCATTGTCCAGTACAGGTGTGACTTTCGACACACCATGATCGGTCACCACCCACATAGCATGGTTCGTATCCTCAGTAATAGAACAAACATTCGAGCCAAATAGTCCGCTCTGCATATCAAGCAAGCGCACCGTCTTACGTTGCTGGTCATAAACGAGCACACCAGAAGCAGAACCTTGCCAGATAAGTCCGCGCGAATCTTCCATCACGCAAACGGTGTTACCTGGCTGCACAGGCACACTGGGATCTTCTGGTATAACCCGGTTTACCAATTCGCCCGTAACAGGATTGATAAAGCAGTAGTACCAACTGGTACCCATCATCAGCCATCCTTTCTTGATCCAAGCAGCCGACGTCAAATAATTGCCTGGCATCTGGGTATTCTTATCATTCCACGTGCGGAATTTCCCTGTTCGAAGGTCAAGCCTCTGCACACCAGCACCCAACGTACCTATCCAAATACGGTGCCAATGATCTTCTGTGATGCTCCATACATTATCGCTGGCCAATCCGTCAGGTGCACCTGTATGGCGATAGGTAATGATGGTAGCCTCGCCGTTGGCATTGTGAGGAATACAATGTGTCAAGCCACTGTTATAACCGCCAAACCAGAGACTGCCATCGCTGGCCTTAAAGGCACCCACCATGATATTGCCAAACATCGGGCTGTTGGCTGACGTATAGTGAGCCAGTTGTTCGCCAGTTTTCGGATTATAGACAACGATACCACGGTCGTTGGTGCCTAACCAGTAATTGCCGTAGTTGTCTTCAGTGACGGCATTGATGTCGCCCAGTTCCAGATTATGCATACTCCTGGAACCTTCCTTATACATATTGACACCATTCTTATAGGTACCAATCCACATCAGGCCGTCTCTGTCCAAATAGACAGTTCGCAGCGTATTGTCGCTGATAGACGACTCGTCGAACTTGTTGTTCAAGAACTGTTTCATGGCATGATGCCGCAAGTCAAACACCAGCAATCCTTCATGGTCGGTAGCACACCAGATACGTCCACGGTCGTCAATCTTCACGTCCCATATCATGAGCGGCTGAGGAACATTTTCCACCTGATATTCACGTATCAATTGAACGAAGCTCTTCCAAACCTTTTCTTTGTGAAGCCTGACAAAAGCATACGTTTCGTTGACCACCCAGATATTATGGAACTTGTCAATACTAAGACGATAGTTAGTATTTTCCGGAGCACCATTATCATGCATCCAGTTGTCTTCCCACACCTTCACACCTTTCTCGCCGTTCAGGCAAAGCAGACGTCCGTCGTTGGTGACAAAGATGGTTTCGTCGCCATCGTCTGCCGACATCAGGAAACTGTAGTTGGGGTTGATCTCTTGAGGACCATAACCCATCTTGAAGGCTTTCTTCTTTTTCGTATAAGGGTTATAGCAATAGAAGCCCTTTTCGTAGAACTTCACCCAATAATTCTTTTTCGCATCAATAAAGACACGCTCCACGCCGTCGTTGAATCCGAAATACTGTTCCAGCTCACGCGAAGCACTACGTTCAAAGCTTTCAGTTACAGGATCATAGATACTGTAATTCATGCTTTGCGCCAACCACAGCTTACCGTCCCAGGCTTCCATGATGAATGCGACATAGTTATCGCGCATGGTCGTGGTATCACGCATGTTCGAATAATAGGTCTTCATGCGGTACCCGTCGTAACGGTTCAATCCGTAAGACGTACCAAACCACATGAAGCCACGAGAGTCACGGAACGTACAGTTTACCTGAGAGTTCGACAATCCTTCACTCGTATCCAGGCGTTTGAACTTCATCTCAGGAATGATGCTACGTTCGGTAGTCCCCTTGTTCGAAATGCTGTCAGCAAACGACAAGGCGGGTATCAGCAATAATGCTGCTATTAGGTACAGTGTCTTGCGATTGGCCATATTACTTCTTGCTGGAAGTATCTCTAATTACTAATTGCTGTGGAACTATCTCTTTATACACCTTGCTGTCGCCATTGATATTGCGCAACAACAATTGACAGGCCTTGACACCCATCTGGTGCGACTGGTCCTGAATGGCAGACATACGAGGCGTCACGTATGCTGCATGCACATCATCCGTAAAGCCCATCAGGGCCACATCTTCAGGAATACGCAAGCCACACTCTTTGATGGCTGTAAACGCAGCAAAGGTAATGATATCGTTGAATGCCAGAATTGCATCAGGGCGATGGTCACTTTTCAAAAGGGCCGTTGTCCGTTCGAGAGCCAGCTGATAGTCAATCTTATCGCAGAGCACCAATTCCCGTTCAATAGGAATATGGTTTTCGCGTAATGCCTCTAAATAGCCATGTTTGCGACGACGCACCATATCAAGATGGTTAGGACCTCCAATAAAAGCGACACGTCGGCTTCCAGTATCTATCAGATGCTGAGTGGCCTGCTGGGCAGCTTCATCACCATTGGCAGTCACACTGGAGAAACGGTCTGAAAGACAGGTACGTCCGAAGAACACCAATGGGATTCCCATTTCAGCAATCTCCTCGAAATGGTGATAATCGGTAGTACTTTGCGCTAGACAGGCTATGATACCCTCCACATGCATGGAGATAAAATTGTCGATAGCATGCTCTTCGTCTTCATAACGCTCATGACTATTGGCGCTGAGAACACTATAGCCGGCACGGCGAGCCTCATCCTCAATACCATCAAGTACTGCGGCATAGTAGTGCGTCACCAGATTGGGAACCACCACACCAATAACCTTGGGGGCTTCTCTGCGCAGACTTTGGGCAAACGGGTTGGGGCGATAGTTGAGTTTTTTAGCCAGATCCTTCACACGTTGTTGCATTTCCTTGCCGATCTCCGGTGAGTTGCGTAGCGCGCGACTCACAGTAGCAATGCTCACCCCTAATTCACGGGCAAGGTCCTTCAACGAAGTTCTGTGTTGTTTCTTATTAGTCATAATAGTTAGTTCTTTAACCTATAAGGTATAAAGTGCAGCGATGCAATATCGGCTACAAAGTTACAAATTAACTTTGAAAATCGCAAACGTTTACGTGCGTTTTTTGCTGTTTTATGCTCCAAATAGTCGAAAAAGTGCGTAACTTTGCACCAGAAAAACAAAATGCAAGGTCATACTTTTGATCTTAAGGTAAAAGAATGAGTAATGAATAGTTGATAATAAGTTAGTTAGAAAACAAGATTAAGGCTGTCGGGAGACAGCCTTTTTCTATTCCCCTTAAGATATTGATATTAGAACATCAGAGTAAAGCCAAATCGCACGCTGTTCTTATGGCCATGCGAATGGTCATTATAGTTCATACGACGAACATACTCAATCTGGAAGAAGCGGAAGATGCTGCGAATACCTAACGATATTTCCCAATAAGGCACCTTTGAATCCATCACATACGAGTCTTCTGGGAAATACATCAGCACATCACTGTTGGCATTGCGTTCAAGATAGGGGTTATTCTTGTCGGACAAAGCGCCCCACAGCATCTTGGCACCAATATATTCACGCCAACGCAACTTCTTAATCAACGGTATGCGGTTGAATATCTTACCCTGCATATCCCAGTTCAAGTCCACACTGACAAAACGGTCATTCAAGAACTCCATACTGGTCAGCAGGTTGAACGACTGCTTTTGACTGAAGTACGACATATTGGCTGCAGGCATGCACAACAACGGGAAGGGCACCTGACTCCACTGCACACCCCCACGAGTATACAGATCAATACGTCCCCAGCTGTTCAGCCAAATGCGTTTGAAGATACTGGCTTCCGTATAATGATAGTCATAATCGCCTCCTAACAGACCCTTGACACCCATGGTATGGCTGAGGATAAAGACGGGAGCCTCACGATTGACCTTCAGACGTCGCTGTTTAGAGTTGGTATAAAGCGCACCTGGCGAATATTCTATCTCAGCATGCAACTCCGTGGTTCTAAAGCCAATAGTATGATCTGAGTTCAGTGGTGTGAACGTCATATTACCAGCGGCATCGTTTTTCTCTATCTTGACACTCAGCAATGTACGCAAACCATACATCTGCTCATAATCAAAGGTAAGCTGCTGACGATTATAGAACATCATCTTATCAGCCTTGGCCCACTTGAAAGCAGTGAACACATTATCTTTATCCGTAGAGAGGAACTTGTCAGAAGGCGCCATCACGTCATAGGTCGAGAGAAACGACAGGTTACGCTTGGGGAATTCGTCAGGCAGATACTTTTTCTTATTAAATGCCCACGTCAGTTGCGTACTGTAATAGTTATTACGGCTGCGCCATCCGCGTGCCGCATAGCCTTTCCAGAAGAGATGACGATTCAGGTTTGCTGTTGTTTGAAGTGAGATACGGGTACGCAAGCCATCGATGAAATTGGTACTCACCATTGAGTTGACGGGACCAATATCCACCTTACTGGGATTGCCTGTCTCAATATAGTTCTCTGCCAACAGTTTAAGTCCCAAAAGAATATATTTGAAACCACCAACAGTACGCATACCATTAAGAAAGTCTTCCATACCTGCCTCACTACGCGTCAGTCTCACCTTACGATGCTCATTCCAGAAACCGTCATCCATCAGCGCAGCATCAGGGTCGGTAACCGTCTTGGCTTTCCCTTTGAAGAGTTTTGCAGGAATCTCTGTAAACTGATAGTCAGACAAGCGAGTGGTTCGAATAGCTACACCTTTCTGCAGAAAGTCGAACAATACCAGTTCCACCACCATATCGTCGATGCTGAGCACCCATTCGCCCGTAGGCAATTGAGTAAACTCTTGTATGACCTTCAGACCTTCAACAAAATTAACATCTGTCTGATTGGGCAGGATGAGTTCGCAACGCCTCACCTGATAAGAAGAATCCTTTAATACATACAAGTCGCCACGGAATCCGAAATCCTGTTGGTTGTTAGGCAGGAAATGCAGGTGGATACAGGAGTCACGATCAATTAACAGCGTATCTTCAATATAGTAGCGATAGAAAGAGATAGCACCATCACTGATAGGTGACGTAAAGGGATGTTGAAGTAGTCGCACCTGATCGTCATAAATATTAACATCCGTAAAGACGTCTTTCGATACCGTATTCAGAATATCGCCTGTCTGAAAAAAGTCGTTAATACCTGCAGAACGTTGTCCTTTGATAATCTCTTTCTCAGCATGCGGAGAGCGGCGGTAAATTTTCTGCGTCACCGTCTCATCGACACTGGCCGGCAGGATGAGTTTGCCTGTTTGTTCGCAGGTCTCCACCTGATTGATAATCCAATTGTATTTACTGATTTTAGGTGAATGCAACGTTTCCAATTTCATATCGTTGAGTGCCAGCGTCAACTTCTGATACTTCATGTACTGGTAGTAGTCACGCATGGAAAGGTCGGTAGCCTTCTTATGGGCTATCACCTTTTTCATCAGCTCCACTGCTGGATTATTCTTCCGTTTGTAACGCGTGCGTTTAGAACGTACCGTCACCTCCTTCAACGAACGGTTATCCTCGCGTAACGATACAAACAGTTTATCCATATCAGCATCAACAGTATAGGTGCGCGACTTATAGCCCACGGCACTGACAGTCAGTTTCCAACCTTTATGACGCTCTATCGTAAAACGTCCGTTAAGGTCAGTGATAGTTGCTACATGATGGCCTTTATATTGCACACTGGCAAACCCGATGTTTTCGCCAGTAGCTTCATCGACCACATGTCCGACAATGGTTTGAGCATGCAGCGCAATAGACAAAAACAGAAAAAAGAAGAAAAATATTTGACGCATACCTAAATACAAATTATTCCACAGGTATCTCAACCCAGAAGAGTGAACCAACGTTCAGTTTCGACTCCACACCGACCTTACCACCAATGCTCAACGCCATACTGCGACAAATGCTAAGTCCCAGACCTGAGCCAGGGAAAAATTCATCAACTTTTACAAAACGCTCGAAAAGATGGTCGTTACAGTGATTATCAGGAATGCCTTTACCTGTATCGCGGACCCAAATACGCAACAATCCATTATTCACATAATAACCTATAGTCACGACACCTTTATCTGTGAACTTCAGTGCATTGTCCACATACTGATTCAATATCTCGCGCAGTCGGTTACGATCAGAAAACGGCTGTACTACATCGGTTGCCGGCTCTATTTCTATTCTGATACCTGTTTCTCTACTCTTATTAGCAAATTTATCCACCACATCCATCAACAACTGGTCGAGATTGAAATGTTGCTTCCTGACAGCCTGATCACCAGCTTCCAACTTCGACATGTTTGCCATATCGTCAAACAAACGCAACAAGTGAGCATTGTTCTGCTTAATCAAGTTGATCAATTCACCACGTTCCTCATCGTTCTGGGCCATAGGCAACACATCGCTAAAGCCCACAATAGCATTCAGTGGTGTACGAATCTCGTGCGACATATTGGTCAGGAAAGCTGATTTCAGACGGTCACTTTCCTCTGCCTGATTACGTGCTTCAATCAGAGCTTGTTCAACAGACTTCTGATTGTCGATAAAAGTCACTGTACCAACTATCATCAGTGGATTTCCATGCAAGTCACGTTTCTCAATAGTGGCATAGGCATCCTCCCAGTGGATCTGCTCAGAATGGGGCAAGCGTGTCTCGAACTGTTCATGTGCCTCATCCGTACGGCCTTCCATCAAGTCCATCAGCGCCTTTTTAATCTTGACACGAGACTGGGGCAACATCAACTCATAGAAATCCTCCAATGGCGTATTAGGAGAAAAATGGAAACTGCCTATCACGTCACGGAAGTCACTCTCAAAAGTAATGGTCTGAGCTTGCACGTCAATACGATAGATTGCCAACTTCATCACCTTCAACACCAAGTCGTACTCCACAGAGTGTCGCTGTACCTTTGACAACATAGACAATTCTTTCTGTAATTCGTTACGTTGATGTATCTGATGATACAACCACATACAGGCCAAAACCAACAACGGAATACCCGCTATCCATATCATGATATCGAGTCTCAGCAAGTTCTGCAAAGCAAAAAGAATTACGTTATATGCCATGCCTATTGGGGATAAGTTGGCGCAAAAGTAAGCAAAAAAAATGGAAAATGAAAGAAAAAAATGATTTTTCTTTGCTTTTTGCTTAATTCTCATTACCTTTGCACCATATATTAGTACGTACACATAATGACACAGCATTTTGAAATCATCGCTAAGACCTTTATGGGCTTAGAGCCCGTCTTGGCGAAAGAACTGACGCAGTTGGGCGCAAACGACGTGCAGATAGGCCGTCGTATGGTATCGTTTAAGGGCGACAAGGAACTATTGTATCGCGCCAATTTCCAACTGCACACTGCCATCCGCATTCTGAAACCCATCAAGCATTTCAAGGCATTATCGGCTGATGATGTATATGAGGGCGTTAAGGACATCGACTGGAGCGAATACATTGGAATCGATAAGACATTTGCCGTTGACTCTGTTGTATTTTCTGAGGAGTTCCGCCATTCCAAGTTTGTGGCCTACAAGGTAAAGGATGCCATTGTCGACCAGTTCCGCGAGAAGACCGGACAGCGTCCTAACATCAGTATCTCCAATCCGGATATCCGTCTGCATATCCATATTGCCGAAGACCAGTGTACACTGTGTCTTGACTCCAGCGGTGAATCGCTGCATCGTCGTGGCTATCGTCAGGAATCTGTCGAGGCACCCCTCAACGAGGTATTGGCAGCTGGTATGATCCTGATGACGGGCTGGCATGGCGAGACCGACTTCATCGACCCCATGTGTGGCTCTGGAACGCTACTCATCGAAGCGGCACTCATTGCCCACAACATGGCACCTGGTCTGTTCCGTAAAGAGTATGCCTTCGAGAAGTGGCCTGACTTCGATCGCGACCTCTTCGACGAGATTTACAACGACGACTCTCAAGAACGTGAGTTCAATCACCATATCTATGGTTATGATGTGGATATTAAGGCTGTCAACACTGCCCGTCTGAATGTGAAGGCTGCAGGCTTGTCCAGTGACATTACCATTGAGGAACAAGACTTCAAAAACTTCGTCCAGCCCAAGAACAAAAGCATCATGGTAACCAATCCGCCATACGGTGAGCGCATTTCGACCAACGACCTGCTAGGCACTTATAAGATGATTGGCGAACGACTGAAACACCAGTTCACTGGCAACGAGGCATGGATTCTGTCTTATCGCGAGGAATGCTTTGCGCAGATTGGCCTAAAGCCCAGCATCAAGATTCCCGTATTCAACGGTTCGCTGGAGTGTGAATTCCGCAAATACCAGATGTTCGACGGTAAGATGCGTGAATTCCGCGAGGAAGGCGGCGTTGTCAAGACGGAAGAAGAAAAGCGTCAGATGGCTGAAAAGCGTCGCTTCAAGCAGAACCGCGAGTTCAAAAAGCGTCTGGACGAGGAACAGGAGAATGCTGATGCTGACATCCGTTCGTTCAAATTCCGCTCATTAGAGAAGAAAGAACCCAAGAAAGCCCGCGACTTCAGAGAATCTGGAGATTCTAGAGGCTCTAGAGATTCCAGAAATTCTAAAGGTTCTAGAGATTCTAGAAATTCTAGAGACTCCAGAGATTTCAAAAAATCCTTTAAAAAGAACAACCGACGTTTCAATGATGATGAAGAAGACTAAATACCTGCTCATCATAGCATTTGTCACATTATCACTCCCTATGTCAGCCCAAAAGCTATTTTCCCTCGAGGACCTGAACTTCGGCGGCAATAACTACCGTAACCTGCAGCCCGAGAACAAATGGTTGACTTGGTGGGGCGACGAATTGGTTCGAACTGATGTGGAAGAATGCTATCTTGTAGACAAAAAGACTGGCAAAGAGACACGGCTCTTCACACTCGACGAGGTGAACAAATGGGCTAATAGTGATGAAGAGGCCAATCGCTATGTGCGACACTTGATGAATGCCACGTTCCCCTACCCTGACCTGCCATTGGTGGCTTTAGGCAACAAACAATCATTCTTGTTGCTGGACTTCAAGAAGCATGAGATTGTATGGCAAGACAGCATCTCTGGTCAGACAGCTAACGATTGGAACAAAACCTCACGGGCAACTGCCTATGTAGAGGACTATCAACTCTTTGTTGTTGATGGTGAGGGCAAGAAGCACCAGCTTTCTATTGACGGCAGTCGCAGTGTAGTGTACGGTTCTGCCGTACACAGAAATGAGTTCGGCATCCACAAAGGAACTTTCTGGAGTCCTGACGGACAACGTCTGGCATTCTACCGCATGGACCAGAGCATGGTACAGGACTATCCGCAGGTCGACATCTTCCCACGCGAAGCGACTTATGAACCTGACAAGTATCCTATGGCTGGCATGAATGCTCATGTGGTAACAGTAGGTGTCTATGACATAAACACAAACAAGACCGTCTATCTCAAGACACCTGTTGGTTCCGTATGTGGTGACTCTGTGGGCACCTCTACCCCCATCTATTTTACCAACATCGCATGGAGTCCTGATGCCAAGACCATCTATATGTTCGAACTGAATCGCGATCAGAACGACTGTCGCCTGGTGTCTTACGATACTTCGACGGGCGAACGCATTGCAGAACTGTATCGCGAAACGAGCGACAAATACGTCGAACCGATGAACCCCATCCAGTTCCTGCCTTGGGACAACAACAAGTTCATCATGCAGAGCCAACGCGACGGATACAACCACCTTTATTTATATAATAAGGAGGGAAAACTATTAAGCCAGCTGACCAGCGGCTCTTGGGTTGTTCAGGAGGTATTGGGCTTTAACGCAAAACAGAAAAGCATCATCATCGAGGCTAACAAATATCACCCATTGCATCGTCAACTGTATAGCGTCAGTGTCAGCAATGGCAAGATGACGCAGCTGACCATAGCAGACGGTGTTCATCATGGAGATCTGTCATCGTCAGGCAATTACGTCATTGATCGTCACTCAGCTCCTACTGAGCCACGCAACATCAATGTTGTTACGGTGTCTGGCGGTTCTGCTGCAAGAAAAGCTGTCCGTCTTCTCACTGCCTCCGACCCTTGGGATGGCTACGAACAGCCCATCTTCGAGTGTGGTTCCATCAAGGCTGCCGATGGTGTGACGGACCTCTACTACCGCATGGTGAAGCCCCACAACTTCAATCCGCAGAAGAAATATCCTACCGTTGTCTATGTCTATGGTGGTCCTCATGCCCACAATGTGGAAGCTGGCTGGCATTGGTACAGTCGTACATGGGAAACCTACATGGCACAGAAGGGTTATGTGCTCTTCATCCTCGACAATCGAGGCTCTGAATATCGTGGACGTGACTTCGAACAGGCAACCTTCCGCCAACTGGGACAGATAGAAATGCAGGACCAGATGAAGGGCGTGGAATATCTGAAGAGTCTGCCCTATGTTGACATGAATCGCTTGGGCATTCACGGATGGTCGTTTGGTGGTTTCATGACCATCTCGCTCATGCTGAACTACCCAGACGTCTTTAAGGTTGGCGTGGCCGGCGGACCTGTCATCGATTGGAAATGGTACGAGGTCATGTATGGCGAGCGCTATATGGACACACCACAGCAGAATCCTGAGGGATACGCAAAGGCCAGCCTCATCGACAAGGCCTGCAATCTGAAAGGTAAGCTCCAAATTATCACTGGCTACAACGACAACACCGTTGTTCCGCAGCACTGTCTGTCGTTCCTCGATGCCTGCATCAAGGCTGGCACACAGCCCGACTTCTTTGCTTATCCTGGCGAAGAGCACAACATGCGAGGCCACGCCAGCGTACATCTGCACGAACGTATCACACAGTATTTCGAAGACTACCTGAAGTAGTTAAGAGTTAAGAATTAAGAGTTATGAAAGAAGAACAGATTTTAGTTCGCATCACAGGACAAGACCGTCCTGGACTGACAGCAGCAGTCATGGGCATTCTGGCAAAATATGATGCACAGGTTTTGGACATTGGTCAGGCCGACATTCACAGCACCCTATCACTGGGCATCCTGATACGTATGGATGAGATGAAGTCAGGACTGGCCATGAAGGAACTGTTGTTTAAGGCCACTGAGTTGGGGGTCAACATCGGTTTCTCGCCCATCAGCGACGATGAGTACGAGGACTGGGTGGGCCATCAAGGCAAGAACCGCTACATCCTCATGGTGCTGGGACGACAGTTGGAGGCGCGCCAGATACAGGCAGCTACGCAGATTCTGGCTGACCAGGGACTGAACATCGACTCTATTCTGCGACTCACGGGTCGTAAGAGCATCAAGCAATTGGACAAGCACACACGTGCCTGCATCCAGTTCTCGCTGCGTGGCGAACCCATCAATCGTCAGGAGATGCAGTCGAAGCTCATGAAGCTGTCGCAACAAATGGAGATAGACTTCTCGTTCCAGAAGGATGATATGTTCCGTCGTATGCGTCGACTTATCTGCTTCGATATGGACTCGACACTCATCCAAACAGAGTGTATCGACGAACTGGCAGAGCGCAACGGCGTGGGTGCCGAAGTACGTGCCATTACGGAAAGTGCTATGCATGGTGAGATAGACTTCAAGGAGAGCTTTACCCGTCGCGTAGCCCTGCTGAAGGGTCTTGACGTCAGCGTCATGCAGGACATTGCCGAGCATCTGCCTATCACTGAGGGTGTCGACCGTCTGATGAATATCCTCAAGACGTGTGGTTATAAGATTGCTATCCTCAGTGGTGGATTCACATACTTTGGCGAATATCTGCAGCGTCGCTATGGCATCGACTACGTATATGCCAACGAACTGGAGATTGGCGAGGACGGCAAGTTGACAGGTCGCTATGTTGGTGAGATTGTTGACGGGCATCGTAAGGCAGAGCTACTCAAGTTAATTGCTCAGGTCGAGAAGGTCAATCTGGCCCAGACCATTGCTGTGGGTGATGGTGCCAACGATCTGCCGATGATCAGTGAGGCTGGTCTGGGCATCGCCTTCCACGCCAAGCCCCGTGTAGTGGCCAATGCCGAACAGAGCATCAACACCATTGGTTTGGATGGCGTGCTCTACTTCCTCGGCTTTAAGGATTCGTACCTCGGCGACCAAGGGAAATTGTAGTTTTCTAGCAACGGACTACAGGACTAACACGACTTTTTATTATACTGCCACAAATTAGTCCTTAAGTCCTGTAGTCCGTTGCAAAAAATAAGAACGATGGAGTTTGCGAGTATTTTATTGGAATGGTTCCGTGAGAACGGACGCAATCTGCCTTGGCGACAGACACGCGACCCGTATGCCATTTGGCTCTCTGAAATCATCCTTCAGCAGACACAGGTCAAACAGGGCTGGGAATACTGGGAACGCTTTATGCGCCGTTGGCCTACCGTTGAAGCACTCGCTGCTGCGACGGAAGACGAAGTACTGCGCGAATGGCAGGGACTGGGCTACTATAGTCGTGCCCGCAATCTGCACTATGCAGCCAGCCAAATCGTCGCCCGTGGTGGTTTCCCTAATACGATTGAAGAAATCAAAAAACTGAAGGGCGTTGGCGACTATACCGCAGCAGCCATTGGTTCTTTTGCATTTGACTTGCCAGCTGCCGTCGTCGATGGCAACGTCTATCGCGTCCTCTCCCGCTATTTCGGCATCGACACACCCATCAACACCACTGAAGGCAAAAAGCTTTTTGCCGCTATGGCGCAAGAGTTGCTGCCAAAAGCTAACAGCCAAAAGCTAACAGCCAACTACAATCAAGCCATCATGGACTTTGGCGCCATCCAGTGTACGCCCCAATCACCCAAATGTGAAGTCTGTCCGTTAATGGAGAGTTGCGAGGCTTTCCGCACCAATCGCATTCAGGAATTGCCCGTCAAACTGAAGACCCTGAAGATTCGTGAGCGCCACCTTATCTATATATATATAAGGTATAAGGGCCAGACCGCCATCCATCGTCGTGGTGCAGGCGATATCTGGCAAGGGCTATGGGAGCCGTTGTTAATTGATAATGGGAAATTGACAATTGACAATTGGGCTGCGCAGAATAATTATCAATTGTCAATTGTCAATTGTCAATTACTTCGTAAGAACGTCCGCCACGTCCTTACCCACCGCATCCTCTATGCCGACTTCTATCTGTGGGAGCCTGATAAGCGGCCCTCACTTCCCTCTGACTACATCTGGATTCCAGAGGCGGACATCGACAACTACGCCCTACCCCGCCTCATAGAAATATTGTTAGCTGATCTCTTTACATAACCACATATGCATTATACAGGAATTCTTATTGCAGCAATGACCTTTCTTACGATAGGTCTCTGGCATCCAATCGTTATCAAGACAGAATATTACTGGGGCACACGGCCTTGGATTATCTATCTGCTCGTTGGTATTGGCTGTTGCGTAGCAGCCCTTTTCATTGAGAACATATACCTGTCTTCGTTCCTCGGTGTGTTTGGAGCTTCGGCTCTTTGGGGCATCGGAGAACTGTTCGAACAGAAGAAGCGTGTAGAGAAAGGCTGGTTCCCTAAAAATCCTAAGAACAAAGTCTAAACCGTTCTATGTGAAATATCTATCCCTTCGTATAAGCGTATAAAAATTAGGTACGCAACGAACGCTGCCGACTTCAGACACGCCCGCAGACAATATCAGCAGCGGCCGCTGCTGATATAAGACACACTCGCTGCTGACTCGCAAGAGACTGTCTCTCTCCCTGTCCCAACGTCATTTACTCCCTGTATACGAGTCACTTTCCCCCTGCAAGTGACGTCCAAACAACCGTAAGGCGACATCCTTTCCACGATTAATATCCGCAATCATTACTATTAATGATCACAACTGTAACTATTAATCGTAGCAGTTCCAACTATTAATACTTGAGATAGCATCTATTAATAGTAAGCCTTCCTCTCATCAAGGATATCGCTCGCAGCTCATCCGCTTATCGCTCGAAGGCGACGAGCGATAAGCACTAAATAAACTGCGGACCGAAGCAATGCCACTTCAGTCCGCAATGTCATTATTCAGAGTGAATCATGAAGGAATCGAACCTGTCCGACTCTCTTATTACCCCAAAAAGAAACAACTGAAAAAGCGCACAATAGGGTCTTCGCTGTGTATTTGGGATTAGTTGCGAGGGCTAGCCGTCTGGAAGAGGCAGTGGCGGATGCCGAGGTAGTCTTGATAGCCCATCAAACAGATTGGTATCGGCTTTGAATCGCTGTTGCGGACAATTCTGCCGTCTGGTGAAACGATACAATAGGCATCTAAGGAATTGCTGATGCCCATGGTTTTATTGAAACTCTTTATCCAGTCCATGCGGCTTGGCATGTTGTAATAATAATGCTCGCCTTGCAATTTCGTAAAATAACGCAGCCAGTTAGCATTTTCCCATCCTGCATACTTGGACTTCAGGTTTAGATTGCTATTATAGACATTCACCCACACTATATCAAGGTTAGCCAATTCACGTTGTAATGGTAAAATTACATGATTCAAAAACGTCGGGTTGATCCCTCGCCAAAAACTGACGAAGATAGTATGTCCACGATAGCGTTCACATAGCGTCTGGAAGACCAACGAATCTGGAATGCCCTGTAAGGTATCACCGACAATTACCTTCCCATCCAATCTATTATATTCCTCACGGAAGATATCCTGCCACGCCAGCAACCATTGTTGATAGGCTGGAGGAAGATTGACCAACGTTTCAGCAATCTCGTCACTGTCAAGCAACATGAACTCACTGCTCATCCTATCCAGTAACTTCCAAACGGTTTTCTCACGTTCAATAAAAGGCGGGAGGAGGGTATTTACACGAATACTGAAATCTAATAAATCACTCAGGTTTGGACAGTAGATCATCTTTGGCTCCTTCACGAGACGCTCAAGGGACTCTAATTCCGCAACCACCGCATCACGCTGCCAGGCAATCAACCTCTCTTTGGCTTTTGGGGATTCATTGGCCCCGTTTTCCAGTTCCTTTGGGGGGAACGTAAATACCCGTATCGCTGCTTGAATCTGCCAGCAAAGTCTGACCAGTTCCTTCATGGCTGGGGACCATTGCTCATCAACCTTCATGGAGTCGAGTTCAGCCATCCGCAGTTCCAGTTGTTTGGTAGGCTGCATCGCCTGTATTTCCTTATAACGTTCCCACTCTTCTTTGTCCGTGAAGATGTTTGCGAAGTACTTTACGATGAAATCTATATTATAAAAAAACAAATGCTCGTTCAGCTCATTGGCCAATTGCGCCAAGGGACCCTTCGTTATGTAGAGTATGGTGCTGCTGTTGGGCTTATTATTCATATACCGATAGTTTATCTCACGCATATTGAAATAAACTTCAGTCTCTGTGTCTGGTCCTACATAGACAATACCCTTACCTCGTTGATAAGGTTCAAATGTCAGCGAGACAGGTGTGATGTGGGCAACTGGTATGCGGAAGGTAAAGTCACCTGTAGGCGATACCTGAGCACAGAGCGTATCACCATATTGATGTGGTGATGAGTTCGGCTGACGAAATACGAGTGTCATCTGACTGCACATATTAGGTCTGTAGTCCATCAGATGCCCTTTAATGGTAGCCCATCCAAAACGAAAGTCCATATTGGGCAATGTGTCTTGCTGAGCCATGATTTCTTTCATTCGTCCCTCTATTTCCTGTGGTAACTGAGAGGGTGGCAAGGGATTGCCATCAAGACGCATGCCGAATATGCCTTGATTGTAAAACAGAGGTTCAATCATGTCTACTTCTGTCACATCAACAGGCAATGGCGGAAATACGAATTGTACTTCAAACACATTCTTACCAATATCATCAAATGTCCTCGGCTCGTCTAGATGGATAGTATTATCTGAAATCATTTGACGGAGGGGATAGGTGCGGCCTTTCATGTCTCTTAGGCAGGTCTCATGGCTGAAGAAGATTGCGTTCTCATCCCTTTTTGCGATATGCAGATAGAATACGGTTGCCGTATCATTTATGATAACGGAGTCTGTCCTCAGAAGAGCGAGCATATTTTGATATATGCTTTCAGGCTTTACTATGGTGCGTTCTGAGGCCGTAGCCTGACAGACAGCAACAACAATCATGATAGACAAAAGCAATAATTTTCTCATCATCGTTTTTTTGTTTAGTCATTAATAAAATCAACGGACAGGACAAAATGCGCATCAGAAAGCTCTCCATAGCGGCGGGCAGGAGTCCATTGAGGCATCTGCTCTACGATTTTGGCAGCCTCATGGTATGCCTCTCTGTCGCCACGAACCAGTCCGATGTTATCTATTGTCCCGTCTTTCCTGATGCGGAACTGTACATAGGCCCGTTTGCCTGCCAAAGAAGCATCATTCTCTAAAGTCCGAGCCACATGCTGTTGTAAAAAAGTCCGCAACGCAGACATACCACCTGGAAATTCGGGGGCAAGGTCAAAGTTTTCGTTCCGATAGACAGCGTTGACATAGTCCACGGAAGAAAGGCTGTCTGCTGTAGTTTCCTTGACCACTGGTATCTCTTCTGACTCAGCGGATCGAAATTCAGCTACAACGGATGATGTAACGCTTTCAGGTTGCTGGTCAGGCTGTGAGTTTTGTGTCGGTATCTCCACAGCCTTCTCGGTTCCCTCCACTATTTCCTCTACCTTTTCGTTCAGTTTTGGTGTGGCAAAAGCCGTCAACACAACGAGTGTCATAGGCAGGACATATAGTACCTTGCTGCGGAGCCAAAGACTTGATTTTGAATGATTCATCATATAGATGCGCTTCTTGATGAGGCTGTGGGTGAAGTTGTTGGCAAAAGCGTAGGAAGTATTTGCCAAGGCCTTCTTCACGAGGAGCGCCTGATAATTGTGCAACGAAATGCCTTGATGCAGAACATAGTCATCGGCCTCATATTCATGGACATCGCGAAGACTACGTCCCAGTAGATAAGCAATGGGATTCCACCATTGTACTGCTTCTACAAGCGTCAAAAACAAGATGTCCATCGAGTGAAGACTGAGAATATGGGCTTTCTCATGTAGCAGAATTTCACGGCCAAAAGGCTTGTAGTCACTCTCGCTGATAACTATACTCCGCATCCAACTAAAAGGGGACACGTCATCAATATGGCAATAGACAGTAGCATATTCGCTTTTATCAGTCCACAGACAACCGCCACGAATGATCTGACCAATTCGGAACAACTGCCAAAGACGGATACAAAACGCTAGACTTATACCTATCATGTATACAAGCGCGAGAATACCTAACCATGAAGTTGTACGACTTGTTGCAGCCAATGACATCGGAGCCGTTTCAGCTTCCTGTGTCATTAACATAATACGATGTTGCATCTCATAGACAACAGATTGGTCGGGGGTTGCCAACGAGGGGATGTCCACCATCGGCAGCACCAAAGCCAGCACGAGAATCGTAAGTAATGTGATACGATTCATGCGGAAGAAACTCTCCTGTCGCAGCATCAGTGTGTAGGGCAGATAGAGCAAAGTCAGCACAAGGGCAGACTTGATGCTAAATATAAACAGTGTCATCATAAAGCATCCTTCTCCATCAGTTTCAAGAGCTCCTTAATGTCATCCGCAGAGATATGTTCTTCCTTCACGAAGAAACTGAACATCGACTTGAAGCTATTGCCGAAGAAATCGTCCTTCACCTCTTCCATCACCTGACGACGATATTTCTCCTTGGTGATAAGGGGTGTATAGATGAGCAGTTTGCCAGTTCCTTTCTTATGCTCTACAAATCCTTTTTGGGTCAGGATTTTCAGAAAGGTGGCGATGGTTGTGTAAGCAGGCTTCGGTTCTGGATAATGCTCCAGGATGTCGTTGACGCACGCCCCTTTTTCTAAATCCCACAGAACGTTCATCACCTGCATCTCACCTCTGGTCAATGTCTGTTGTTTCATGCCAATTACCTTTATTGTTAGTCTGCCGCAAAATTACTATGTTTTTAAAAATCTAAAGTCTTAGTAATCGCAAATCTTTCAAAATCAGCGATTCTTTAACTTTCATTATTAGTAATTCATCGGCAATTATTAGTAATTAACACACGGTACGAACGTTAAATACAGCCTTCGTACTGTCACATCTGTGCTCACACGTGGACAATCCCCTTGTGAGGCTGACGCCCAAACTCAAGAACCACTATTCTGGAAAAAGCCTTTTTATCGATTTACCCCACATCCTACACTCAAATCTTCTGGAATGCCGATGTATAAAGGGATTGAAAGGAGTGTAGGGTGCTCTTGACCCTACACTCACCCTACACTGACCCCTCACTCAAGGTATCACCACTAACGCCAGTAGACATTAATACTAGCAATTGAGACCATTAATGCAAACCATCAGTCCGACGGGCACGGTCTGCCAGTTCGCAGCCTACGGAATCAGAGTTTGCTGCCTACGGAAAAATAGCGAGATAGTGTAGGGTAAGGTAAGGGTCAGTGTAGGGTGTCTCTGACCCTACACTGGCCTCAATCCCTTTATACATCGGCATTCCAGAAGATTTGAGTGTAGGGTGATGGGTAAAACACATTTTCTGTAGTCCGATAGAAAAATTGCAAATACATTTGCATTTTTACTCGCTTATTCGTATCTTTGCAGCCTATAATAATAAATAAGGTATGAAGACGAAACATATTATGTATGAAACGAGTGGCACGTGCTCGAAGATGATTGACGTGACAGCAGAATAAAAAACAAGGAGGCAAAACAAGCCTCCTTGATGGAGGCTGTACGATTTTCGAGAAAACCAAAACGTTTTCTCGATTATTTTTTGTAATCCTCGGTGCAACAGGTGGTGCCACGATTCAAACGACACGGAAAAGAAGGAAGATGGAAGAGGGTATTTTCGGTCGAAACTACAAATCAATGAGCGGCTATGCCAAACATTTGGTATGCAGAATGCCATGAAAAGGCGATTGTGGGAGTGCGGAAATCGCCGTACCTTTGCAATCGATAAACATTTTAAACGTAGTAAGGATATGAAACAGGTAATGAGATTGTTTTTCGCAGCAGCAGTTCTGGTGGGACTGACAGCCTGCAACTCGAATGATGATTTTGGAACTCAGGCAATTGAGATTCCTGGTGTGACGATAGACGGTGACGTGGATTGCTGCTCGGCAGAGGAGGCACTACAGGTGTATAACTTCTTGCAGACGGTGAAGATCATTCCCGAGCTGTCGACGGTGGTGGACGGACAGTACAACGTGTTTGCCTACTCGAAGACGGGGAAGTTCCACACGGGCTACAACGAGATTTTCTTTGTGGCCACGAAGAAAAAGAACGGCAACTACATCAAGAACTACGACATTGACGGCCTGACACCGCTGATGCTGATGGTGAAGATGAACATGAAGCACAGCACGCCAGTAGGCGGAAAGGCTGAGTCGTTCAATAAGGACTATCTGGCCGTAAAGCGCACGTGGGTGTCGTTCGTGATGAACACCAGTGAGGCTGGTTCGTGGACGCTGGGATACAACGTGAGCGTGCTGGGTAGCAACGGCAGTATCGAGGCAACGGACATCACGGTAGATGCGCTACCCGAGGGCCAACAGTGGCTGAAGTCGTTCAAGGTGGGCAATGACACCTACTACCTCTCGCTGGTGAACCCAACGGACTGGATTACGGGCAAGAACGTGATTACGGCCTACGTGTCGAAGAAGAACACGCCCGCCACAACACCTTACGGTCTGGCAGAGGAGCAGTTTACCATAGAGATTGACCCACGCATGCCCGATATGGGCAACCACACATCGCCCGACAACGTGGCGTTGACCAAGCAAAGCGACGGCAGCTATCAGGGTACGGTGAACCTGACGATGACAGGTCTCTGGCGCATACACCTGACGGTGCGCGACGCTGACGGCAACGTCGTGGCGGGCGGCGAAGAACTGAGTACACTTTATTGGGACGTCACGATTTAGTTAAGAGTTAAGAATTAAGAATTAATGATAGCACTGCTTTTATCTATAATACCGCTCCAACCGGACACCGTTGCCACCTCGTCGCAGAACCTGGACGAGGTGGTGGTCGTATCGCGCGGACAGAGCGGAAGGAAACGCTCGGTGAAGGGGCAGGTGGCCAGCATCGACGAACACCTCGGCAAGCTGCGCCATGTGAACCTCGTGCGCCGCGGCTCGTATGCCTGGGAACCCGTAGTGAACAACATGCAGATGGAACGCCTGTCGACAACCATCGACGGCATGAAAATATTCTATGCCTGCACGGACAAGATGGACCCCGTGACTAGCTACGTGGAGAGCGGCAACCTGCAGAGCATCAGTCTGAACAGCGGGCTCGACGGCAATCCGCAGGCCACGGGAAACATCGGCGGCAGTCTGGACCTGAAGCTGCGCAAGGCAGGTTTCGACAACGATCCGTTTCATGCCAGCGCATCAGCAGGTCACGAATGGAACGGACATGTGCAAGTGTATGGTGCCGATGCTGCGCTGAGCAGTCATAGGACGTATCTGAACGCGGGTGCCTTCTATCGCCATGCCGACAACTACAAGGTAGGCGGTGGCGATGAGCTGCAGTTCTCGCAATTCCAAAAGGTCAACGTGTTTACAAACGCTGGATTCCGATTGGCAGAGAAAGACATGCTGGAGGCAACGTTTATCTTCGACCGTGCTACTGATGTGGGCTATCCCGCCCTGAACATGGACGTGGCGAAAGCCGAGGGACTGATCACGTCGCTGTCGTACAAGCACCTTTTCAGCAAGGCCAGCTGGGAGACGAAGGTCTACTACAACCACATCACCCACGTGATGGACGACACCACGCGCCCCGACGTAGCTATCCACATGGACATGCCGGGCGACAGTTGGACGGCAGGCATATACAGTCTTCTGACGACATCAATCAAGCAACACGACCTGGCGCTGAACTACGACCTGTATTACAACCGCCTGTTTGCCGACATGACGATGTATCCAGGCGGTGCGGCTCCGATGTATATGGTGACGTGGCCCGACGTAGGGACGCTGAATACGGGCTTGGCGCTGACGGATAACGTGCGTATAGCCCGCAACCAGTCGCTGCGCCTCTCGGCGAAGCTGGCCTGGCAGCAGCAGAAACTGAACAACGAGGAGGGCTATCACGCCTTGCGCGTCTTTTTCCCAGGTATGACGGATGTGTATCACCAGACCACGGGCCGCATTGCCGCTGCCTATCAATGGTCAATGGTCAATGGTCAATGGTCAATCGGCGCCGGCTGGGGCAGTCGCGCACCTACGGTGACGGAGGCTTACGGCTACTATCTGAACAACACGTTCGACCAGTACGACTACATCGGCAATCCTTCGCTGAAGAACGAGAGCGCGATTGAGGTGAACGCCAAATGGCAGTTGGCTGTTAGCAATTGGCAGTTGGCTATCGATGCCAACACTTTCTTCTTCAGCAATTACATCATCGGACAGTTCGAGACGCGTCTGTCGCCGATGACCGTTGGTGCCGAGGGCGTCAAGGTGTATGGCAACATTAGTCACGCCACCATCGCCAACGCCTCGCTGACGGCCGATTGGCAGTTGACGGAACAACTGCGCTGGAATGGTAAGGTAAGCTACAGCAGCGGACGCGATGCGGACGGCGATGCGCTGCCCCTTATATCGCCCGTCAGTTGGCAAACGGAGTTACAATACCATTACAAACGACTACAGGCGCAAGCCACCGTCAAGGGGAACACCCGCCAAAGCAACTATGGCGAGAAATACGGGGAGACGCCAGCCAGTGAATGGGCTATCGTCAACCTCTCGGCACAGTATCAATGGTCAATGGTCAATAGTCAATGGTCAATACGCTTTGGCGTCGAGAATCTCTTCGACAAGCAATATGCCACATACGCCGACTGGAACCATATTCCTCAGAAAGGACGCAATATTTACATGAATTTGACGTTAGAATTGTAAGATGAAGAAAACGATTATTTGGATAAGTGCCCTTATAGTGGGTGCGATATTGGGAATACTTGGCATCAGTTGGATCAACGCAACAGCTGACTTCGTGGCGACGGTCTACACCCGCCTGTTCCAGCTGCTGGCCGTGCCGACCATCGTGCTGGCCGTTATCACCACGTTTGCCACTTTCGGTTCGAAAGGTTCAGGGCGTATCTTTGGCCATACGCTCACCTATACGCTGCTGACCACCTTCACCGCTGCCGCTGTGGGTGCTGTGCTTTATGTGTTGGTAGCCCCCGGCAATCTGCCTTTAGGCGAGCTTGCTGGTAATCATAATTCTCAATTATCAATTGTCAATTCTCAATTGTCATATTCCGACCACCTCCTCAGCATCATCCCCAATAACATCGTCAAGCCATTTCTCGAAGGCAATGTGTTGTCTCTGCTCATGTTGGCCTTTGCCGTTGGCATCGGCCTATCAAAACTGCCTGAAAGCGAGAACAAGGCCGTCGTTGTGAAAGGACTCTTGGGCCTGCAGGATCTGCTCTTCCTGCTCATTCGCGGTCTTATCTGGATGCTGCCCCTCGGCATCGTAGCCTTCTCGGCACAGTTGTCGGCTCAGGTCTCCGCAGGCATTGTGGCCGATTCAATAGGCAAATACGTGCTCGTAGTCTTAGGCGGAAACGTCATTCAGTTCTTCGTCGTCCTACCGCTGTTCCTGTTGGCACGCGGCTTGAATCCCGTTCATGTGTTAGGACGCATGATGCCTGCCGTGCTGATGGCCCTCTTCACCAAGAGCAGTGCTGCCACACTGCCCGTCACCATGGAGTCTGCCGAGAACCGCCTCGGCGTCCGCAAAGACATTGCCCGCTTCGTACTGCCCATCTGCACTACCATCAATATGAACGGTTGCGCCGCCTTCATCCTTGTCACCTCGCTCTTCGTGATGCAGAACGGCGGTACTCCCCTGACGTGGAGCACCATTCTGTTGTGGATACTTATCTCTGTCATCTCTGCCATCGGTAATGCAGGTGTCCCCATGGGTTGCTTCTTCCTGACGCTCTCGTTGATGTCAGGCATTGGCGCTCCCGTTGCCATTCTGGGCATCATCCTGCCCATCTATACCATCATCGATATGGTGGAAACAGCCGAGAATGTATGGTCAGATTCCTGTGTTTGTGCCATGACAAACCACGATTTAGGCTGATATACCAAACTTATGGTATATAGAATGCCATATCATAGTTATTGTGGTATTCCCCAAAACCCACTACCTTTGCACCCAGAAACATTTAATCATTTATTAATTATAAAAAGGATAAGACTATGACAAAGATTGCAAAGCAGCTGACCGAGCTCGTCGGCAACACCCCACTTCTGGAGCTCAACAAGTATTCACAGGCAAAGGGTCTGGAAACCCCAGTGATTGCCAAAGTAGAGTTTTTCAACCCCGGCGGTAGCGTGAAGGACCGTATCGCACTGGCCATGATCGAAGATGCAGAGCAGAAGGGCATCTTGAAGCCCGGTGCTACCATCATTGAACCCACCAGCGGAAATACGGGTGTAGGACTGGCACTGGTATCAGCCGTCAAAGGCTACCGTCTTATCCTTACCATGCCCGAAACCATGAGTGTGGAACGTCGTAACCTCGTGAAGGCATACGGTGCCGAGGTACGCCTCACCTCTGGTAAAGACGGCATGCCAGGTGCCATCCGCGCCGCCGAGGAGTTGCGCGACTCGATTCCCGGTGCCGTCATCCTGCAGCAGTTTGAGAACGGTGCCAACCCCGCTAAGCACTATGCCACCACGGGTCCTGAAATCTGGCGCGACACCGACGGACAGGTAGACATCTTTATTGGTGGTGTTGGTACGGGTGGTACTATCTCAGGTACAGGTAAGTTCCTGAAGGAGCAGAACCCCAATGTGAAGATCATTGCCGTAGAGCCGAAGTCGAGCCCCGTGCTGAATGGTGGCCAGAGCGGTCCTCACAAGATTCAGGGTATCGGTGCCGGTTTCGTACCCAAGACCTACGATGCTGACGTCATCGACGAGGTGTTTGACGTAGAGAACGACGACGCCATCCGCACAGGTCGTGAGATTGCCCAAAGCGAAGGTCTATTGGTCGGCATCTCTGCTGGTGCAGCCCTCTACGCAGCCATTCAGGTGGCCAAGCGTCCTGAGAACAAGGGCAAGAAGATTGTGGTGCTGCTGCCCGACACTGGTGAGCGCTACTTGAGCACTGTGCTCTACGCTTTCGAGGACTATCCCCTGTAAAGATGAAGGTGACAAAACGCCCCGCCATGCGTCTTCTTATTATAAGAAAAAGGTATATACATGAAGACGACAAAGGCAACATGGATATGGTATCCAGGAGACTTCGAGATATGGTTGGGCAACATCTTCAATAACCGTCGTACGGAGCGAGGAGCGATGTTTCCGCCCTTCTGGAAACAGGACTCCCACTACGTCACGGTAGAATTCAGCAAAGCCTTCTCACTGGAACGGGAAGAGACGATCAGCATTGCCGCCGAGGGTCAGTATAATCTGGCGCTCGACGGCAAATTGCAGTTTGGCATGCCAACGACTTTTACCATCCCTGCTGGCGACCACAAACTAAACCTTAAGGTGTGGAACCAAGCCACGCCCCCGGCATTGTTCGTAGACGGAGAAACCATCCACAGCGACAGTTCATGGTTGGCCACGTACGAAGATAAGCTGTGGATTGACGAGAATGGCGTGGCACACGGTTCGGGCATCTATGTTCCTGCCGCCTCATGGAACTTCGACAGTCCAGACACCCCACCCTCTTCCTACCATCTGCAACGCGAAGAGCGCCGTCCTGTCAGTCACCATGCGATAACAATCAACGGCACGCTCTACGACTTCGGTCAGGAGACCTTCGGCTACCTGAAGCTAAAGGGGCTGCAGGGCACCGTCCGCATCTACTATGGCGAGAGCCGCGAGGAGGCGTTGGACAAGGAACACTGCGAAACGCTGGACGTAGTCAATTGTCAATTATCCAAGGCTTTCCGCTACGTCTATATCGAGACTGACGAGGGTGCCTCGTACGACGACGTGCTGATGGACTACGAATACGCGCCGCACGACCCACAGCACACAGGTTCCTTCCGTTGCAGCGACGAGGACATCAACCGCATTTGGGATGTGGCTGCCTACACGATGGACCTAACCACGCGCGAGTTCTTTATGGACGGCATCAAGCGCGACCGCTGGACGTGGAGTGGAGATGCCATCCAGTCGTACCTGATGAACTATTATCTGCGCTTCGACACGGAATGCGTCAAGCGTACCATCCGCCAGCTGCGCGGCAAGGACCCCGTCACAGCCCATATCAACACCATTATGGACTATACGTTCTACTGGTTCAAGTCCATCCTCGACTACTACCAGTACACTGCCGACGTCGCCTTCGTGCGTGAGATGTGGCCCCGTATGGTGACACTGATGGATTACGTCGAAGGACGACTGAACGCTGACGGCATGGCTGAGGGACAGGCTGACGACTGGATATTCGTAGACTGGGTAGATTTCCCCATGCACAAGCGCGGCACGCTGTGTTTCGAACAGATTCTGCTGATGAAGGCTATGGAGACGATGGCCCTTTGCGCCGACATCGTGTGTGGCGATTCTGTCGCCACATCCGACTACACTGCCAGCCACAAAAAATACCGCATTATGGCTGAACAGCTGCGCAACAAGATTAAGCAGACCTTCTGGAACTACGAGACGAAGGCATATTATCATGCCATAGAGGAGGGGCAGATGAACCGCCAAATCACCAAGTTCCCCAATATGTTTGCCATCCTTTACGGACTGGCTTACGAAGAGGAGCGTCGCGAGATTATGCAAAGCGTCATGCTGAATCCAGATATCCCTGCCATTACGACGCCCTACATGCGTTTCTACGAATTGGAAACGCTCTGCATTGACGGGCTGCACTCGCAGGTATTGCAAGAGATGCGCGACTACTGGGGCGGTATGTTGCGCGAGGGAGCTACCTCGTTCTGGGAGAAATACGTACCCTCAGAAACGGGTACGCAACATCTGGCTATGTATGGTCGACCCTACGGCAAGTCGCTATGTCACGCCTGGGGTGCCTCGCCCATCTACCTGTTGGGCAAGTACTATTTAGGCGTCCGTCCCACAAAGCCTGGCTACGAGGAATTCGAGATACGTCCCTCGTTGGGCGACCTCGACTGGCTACAAGGCGATGTCCCCACGCCTCACGGTATGATACATATTGAAATGAACCGTCACGAGGTGAAGGTTCTGGCCACTGAGGGCAGCGGTACGCTCTTCGTTGCCGGACAACAAATTCCCGTCAAGAGCGGCACTGAGGTCTGCATCAGTTACTGATTCTTCCTTTTGTTGATGTAGATGACCACACCGATAATGACGAGGGCCACGACTGCTATGATGTGTAGTAAGTCCATACGAAAAAATGATTTAGTTGGGCAAAGATAGCCATTTTATTTCAAAAAACAAAGGAAATCACGTAAAAATACGGATTTCCTTTTGTTTTGTTGTTATCCTGAAATATATTTCTTACATATTGGGACGCTGACCGCGAGGACCGCCAGGGCCACCAAAGCCGCCACGTCCGCGACGCTGTTGCTGCTGTTCCTGATAGGTCTTAAACTGGTCGTCAGTCAGGATCTCCTTCAACTTCTTCTCGTACTCCTGACGCTTCTCCATACGCTGCTGCATCTGCTTCTGCATCTCGGCACGCTGCTCTTCAGTCAGTTGAGGACGCTGTCCTTGCTGTCCGCCTTGGAAGCCACCCTGACCGCCAGGACCACCCTGACCTCTGCCAAAACCTCTGCCCATGCCAGGACCACCCAATACACCTTCGTACTCCTTGTTCAGGTCGAGCACTTTTGACTTCTGCTTGTCGTCCAGCTTCAACTGGTCGGCCATGCGGTTGGTCATCTCTTCAGGGGTCTGTCTCTGAAAACCTCTACGTTGTCCATTCTCGTTGTTCTGTGCCATAGCTGTTGTCATTGTCAGCAGGGCAACCATTGTCATCACAATCTTTTTCATACTCTTTTTAGTTTTTGAATTGTTATTATTAAAAGTTCTTGCGTTTTATTTCGTTTCGTGATTCGCTATCTTTGACGCAACAAGGGTATGAAAAGTTTAACCGTCCGCCGAAAAGTTTCAGCGAACGGTTCATTTTTAATGATGAATACAAAGAAAAACAACATAAACAACCTATCAATCCGAATATGTGGATTAAAGGTTATTTGAAGCTGAAGAAGAAGAAATAGCAGACGGCAGCCACATAACTACCTTCACCTGTGAAGCTGGCTATACGGTTACTGCTGGCATCGTAGAAATCATTGCCTTGGATGCGACCAATACCCGACGGTGTCCTGCGAGGGTCTTCCACTGCACCATTGGCCTGAATCTTTCCGCACCAGGTGTTTCCCTTATACACTTCACCCTTCTCAGTAAAATAGCCTAAATCTCTATTATAGGCATCCGTGATTTTACCGTTTGCCTGTATGACTCCTATTTGCTGACCCAAGCGATTAAGCACTTTACCATTGGCAGCTATTGATCCTATCTTGGTACCTGCGGAGTTTTGGAAATTGCCTGCTGTGATTTTCTTCATATTAGCCTTGAAGTTAGCCTGACCCTCAGCTGCAGCTTTGTCTCGCTTATCCATCGCAGTCTTCAGTTTGGCCACCTCTTCCTGACTGGCATATTCATTAAAGAAGAAGAAAGCTACGAGCTGACGTGAAGCTTCCTTGCGGAAACTGCCGAACTGCTTGCCATAGCAATAGGCTTCAGTACGGGTTGCCTTGCCCAGCGATTTGCCATCGAGGCTCAATCCACCACCTGTCTTGCTGTTTACAGTCAAAATACCAATCTCTGGGAAGATTATATCATCACCCTTGAAAGTCGCTATCAGCTGACCATCGTTGCGGGTTACTTCGCCCGTTTCCCAGTTGACAGTATAGACGATGGGCTGCCCTGCCAGCTCGCCTTCGGTAAAGGTGCGGACAAGCGTAAAACGATTGTTGGCCTCGTCCCAAGTGGCAACAACGTCCTTATCATCTCTGGAAGTTCCTTTGTAGATTTTGTTCAGGCTACTCGCCTTGCTGGGTGTTGCCTGATTGTTTTTGTTGACACCCGACTCGTTGTCACGAACCATCTGGTTCAGCATTTGGTTACTTGCGTCAGCATCGTCACGTTTCTGCTTGTCTTCGCTGTTATTAACCACGCTTTTGTTCACTGTACTTTTGGCTTTCTTCACCAGTCCCCCAAACTGAGCATAAGTAGGCTGGCAGAATGAGAAAGACAGCAGTAGTGCAAACACACAACCTGCAGTCTGATTCCATAGTTTTTTTTTTGTCATAATCATCTTAGTTATTGATTTATAGTATATTTCAAATATAGGTAATTATCGTCTCAGCGCAATATTGTAGTTGTAGTACTCCGGATTACCCGTGACATCCTTAACCACGCGGATGAACGGTGGGAAGTTGACGTCCTCCTGCTGTGCAACGCCCTTGGTTTCCAAAAGGACGAGGTTGTCAATAGGCTCGTGGAAGGTATCGATTTGGAAGAACTGACCACGCCAGATGAAGCTGCGACGCGTCTTGCGGATGGTAGCACGATAGGGGTCGGCCTGTTGCAACAGTGACTCGTACAAGGCATTCGACACCTGACGCTCCGTCTCAAGCACCTCATTAGCCGAGATACGTTTTTTGGTCTTATGCACGTTGACCACTTCCCCACTCCAGCAGCGACGACGCAGACGGATTTCGCAATCAGGATCAGCCACGAGGTAAGTCTGTGTTATCTCGCTCTCGATGTTCTCAGGCAATTGGCCCGTCAGTTCTACGATATACGTACGCTCATCCTCGATGGGCTGAGGAATCTCAAGCACGTTCGATATCTCCTTCAACACGCGACGCAGTTTGGTGTCGAAGTCGTCGTGGTTGTTGATAACTCGCAGATGCGGATGTCCCGTCCATGCCTTGTTCACCTTCTTATCCAAATCGCGGGCTATGCGCAATCCCTCTTCGTTGGCCTGCTCGTAACGGGTCGAGTTGGTGGCAGTGGTATAATACTGCTCGGCACCGTCGGCAGCACTCACCAAGTGCAGCACGGCATCGTAGCGCTGACGCAGTTCGTTCGAATTGGTACCACACTTCTCGCACAGATCCTCCCACATGGGTTTATCGATATACGCCGAAATGTCCATCGTACCACGGTCGCATACAACGAAGGTGGGCTTGGTACAGGTCTCGGCCAGTCGCATAAACGAGTTCTCTAACGCCAGCTGCGTGCGCAGAATGGCCAACTCACCCTCGTAATAGAGGTCGTGGTTAGGTGTCAGGTAGCTCCATCCGCCCTGACTGTACATCGTTGGAACTTCAGGCACCGTAAACACCTTAAAGCCCAGGTTCGAGAAATGCTCGATAATACGCACCAATGCCGTTGTCTTGCCTGCGCAAGGACCACCCGTCAACACAATTCGCTTGATATCTTTCATCTTGTTTTAAGTTTTATGCCTTTAGTGTGCAAAATTAATAAAAAAAGGACGGAATGCAAAATAAATTGCGATTATTTTCGTAAATTTGGCTGTGCCGAACTTACTCTGCACTCGGAAATGAAAAGAAAAGCTGGCTTTCTTTTGCATTTCACTCGTTTTTTCGTAAATTTGCAACGTCATTAGTAAATATTGGTCGTTATGAAGAAACCTCATTGGCTTGAGAAAGAAAAGCTTTATAGCATTATATTCGAGTCGGACACCCCGATTGGACGGCTTTTTGACATCATCCTGATAGTTGCTATCTCGCTGAGCATCATCATATCGTTCATCGAGACGATACCGTCGTTGGCCCATACCTTTAAGCTGGTACTGGAGATACTGGAGTATCTGTTGACCTTCTTCTTTACAGTCGAGTATATTGCACGCATCTACTGTTCGCCCCGTCCCCGTGAGTACGTGCTGAGCTTCTTTGGCGTCATCGACCTGCTGGCCATATTGCCGCCTTACCTATCGTACTTCCTGCCAAATGCGAGATACATGATGCTGATGCGTTCGTTCCGTTTCATCCGCATCTTCCGCATTTTCAGGTTGTTCAGCTTCATCAACGAGGGTTACATACTGATGCGCTCGATTCAGAAGAGTCTCACCAAAATTTCTGTCTATTTCCTGTTTCTGATGATATTGGTCACCTGTCTTGGTACGCTGATGTTCATGGTTGAGAACGGTGAACCAAACACACAATTCACCGATTTGGGAACATCGGTCTATTGGGCCATTGTGACGATGACGACAGTGGGCTATGGCGACATTACGCCTGTGACCCCCATCGGACGTCTGCTCTCGGCATTTGTCATGCTGTTGGGTTACACCATTATTGCCGTACCTACGGGTATTGTGACAGCCACCATCATTGACGAGACGAAAGAAAAACCAAAGGACGGTCACTGTCCGCGTTGTGACGCCATGGTGCACGACGAAGACCACTATTGTGCACACTGCGGAGAAAAATTATAAATTTAATAAACACACAAAACACAAACAATGAAAAAAACATTATTCATGACAATGGCAATGATAGCCACAACGGCTGCGATGGCGCAGCAAATCCAGTATCCCAAGGCCGCTAAAGAAGGCACAGTAGACGAATACTTTGGTACGAAGGTTGCCGACCCCTACCGCTGGCTGGAGAACGACACTTCGGCACAGACTACCGCTTGGGTGGAGGCAGAAAATCGAGTGACGGCTGATTTCCTCAGCCGTATCCCCTTCCGCCAGAAAATACTGAAACGACTGACCGAGCTCGCTAACTACGAGAAAATCGGTGCACCACGGAAGCGTCACGGCAAGTGGTACTTCTACAAGAACAATGGTCTGCAGAACCAGTATGTGCTCTACCAGATGGACGAACTGGGTGGTGAGCCACGCGTATTCCTCGACCCCAATACGTTGAGCACAGATGGTACGGTGGCACTGAAAGGAACGTACTTCTCGCACAACGGACGATGGATGGCCTATGCCATATCACGCTCCGGCTCCGACTGGCAGGAGTTCTACATCATTGACCTGAAGACGGGACAGCTGACCAGCGACCATATTGAATGGGCCAAGTTCTCAGGGGCAGCATGGTTGGGCGACGGGTTCTACTACAGTTCGTACGACCGTCCCATAGAGGGTAAGGAGTTCTCGAACGTCAACGAGGGCATGAAGATTTACTATCACAAGATGGGCACACCGCAGTCGCAAGATGTACTGTTCTACCAGAATCCCACACAGCCCAAGCGTTTCTATGATGTCAGCGTCAACGAGGAAGAGACGCTGATGTATATGTACGAGAGTGGTGCCGGTGCCGGTAACAACCTGTTTGTACGCGACTTGCGCCAGCAGGACTCGCAGTTCATCCAGCTGACGGACAATATGGACTTCCAGTATTCGCCCGTCTACAACGAAGGCGACAAGATTTACATCTACACCAACTACGGTGCCCCCAAGGGACGCATCATGACAGCCGACATCAAGAAGCCTGGCGTACAGGACTGGCAGGTGCTGATCGGTGAGCAGAAGAATGTATTGGGTGACGTGGATGTCATCAATCGTCAGCTGATTCTCACCTATGCTCAGGATGCCTGCGACCATGCCTTTGTCTATGGTTTGGACGGTAAGATGCGCCACGAAGTGAAGCTACCGATGGTGGGAAGTGTTGGCTTTACGGGTGACGAGAAGCAGCCCGAATGCTTCTACACCTTCACGTCGTTCACCATGCCTGGCACCATCTACCGCTACGATATGGCCAAGAACGAGAGCACACTCTACGCACAGCCCAACGTGAAGTTCAAACAGCAGGATTACGAGAGCCAGCAGCTATTCTTCCAAAGCAAGGATGGTACGCGCGTACCTATGTTTATTACGTATAAGAAAGGCTTGAAGCGCAACGGCAAGAATCCTGTCTACCTCTATGGCTACGGTGGCTTCAACATTCCGTTGGGTCCTGGCTTCTCAGCTACACGTATTCCCTTCCTGGAACAGGGCGGCATCTATGCACAGGTGAACTTGCGTGGTGGTAGCGAGTATGGCGAGGAGTGGCACTTGGCAGGTACGAAGATGCAGAAGCAGAACGTGTTCGACGACTTCATCTCGGCAGCAGAGTATCTGATTAAAGAGGGCTATACCTCGAAGGAGAAACTGGCTATTGTAGGTGGCTCGAATGGCGGACTGTTGGTCGGTGCCTGCATGACACAGCGTCCTGACTTGTTCCGTGTGGCCATTCCACAAGTAGGCGTCATGGACATGCTGCGCTACCATAAGTTCACCATCGGATGGAACTGGGCCAGCGACTACGGTACCAGCGAGGATTCGAAGGAGATGTTTGAATACCTTCGCGGTTATTCCCCACTCCACAATCTAAAGCCGGGTACTAAATACCCTGCTACCCTCGTCACCACTGCCGACCACGACGACCGCGTGGTACCTGCCCACTCGTTTAAGTTTGCAGCAACCCTGCAGGAGTGTCACGAAGGTCAGAACCCCGTGCTTATCCGCATCGACACCAAAGCCGGACACGGTGGTGGCAAGCCCCTAGCCAAAGTGCTGGAGGAGCAGGCAGACATCTACTCGTTCATCTTCTATAATATGGGGGAGAAATGGAAGAAGTAAATAAATGAGCCCACTTTTTTAGGTGGGCTCATTTATTTACTTGTCTTTCTTTGGCTCAGGATTTTGCTTTTTAATTTCCGTAGCCTTATAGCCAAACTTGCTAAAGCTCTGAATCAGCTTCTCGGGAGTAGTCTTCTCACCATCGTAAGTGATAGTCACCATCTGCTTGGGAATGTCACACTCAATCTGCTTGACACCCTTCTCAAAACGAAGGTTGCCCTTGATTTTATTCTCACAGCTTTCACAATGCATCTGGGGAACTGTAGTGACAACTAATGTCTTGAAGTCCTTGGCCATACCGACCACTGCGGTCAGCATCATGGCGCTTAATACTAATACTTTTTTCATAATCGTTTTATTTTATTCTTAACTTTTAATTCTTAACTTTTAATTCTTAACTCTTAACTTCTTACAGTCTTCCTATGTTAATTCTAATTCCTACATAAAACATAGCACCCTGGACGGGTCCCCACACCATCGTGGGGTCGAAGGTGCTACTGAAAGGTTCAGCAGCGTAGATGATGGTCTGCTTCTGACGGAAACCAGTCAGATTCTCACCACCGATATAGACGGAGAAGTGACGGAACCAGCGTGTAATCTGTGCCGACACCTGTTCGTAGGCTTGGAAACTGTTATCCCAAAGACCATTAACAGGAGTGGGCATGCGGCCTCCGCCATTCAGCTGCAACGTGGCATCCACCTGCCAGAGTCCGAGGGGCGTCTTATAGCTGGCGGTGACAAGGCCCTTGTAACGGCTGGTCAATGGTTTTTCCATCAGTTCACCGCCATAGGTGCACTTCACATCGTTCCAACGCCAGGCAGCTGTCAACTCAAGACCCTTCACCACAGGATAAGTGGCATCTATCTGAACGGTATTGGAATACGACTTACCATCGAGGTTGGTGATGCGAATCTCTGAGGGATTGCTGTCATAGTCGACGACAGCCTGCTGACTGAAATGCGTGTGGTAGTACTCCGCATTCAGCTTCAGCGTCTTGCCGAACAGGGGGATGTAGAACGAACTGCTGATACCGTAGTTCCAAGCCTGTTCCTGCTCCAAGTCATCAATAACCAAATTGCGTCCGCTGGCCAACAGATTGTTGTTCTCTGCCAGAGCATGCACAGTGCGATAGCCCTTACCTGCCGAGAGTCGCAGACTGACAATCTCGTTGGGTGTCAGTTTCAGATGGAAACGGGGCGTCACGAATGTGCCGTAATGACTGCTGTGGTCGACACGAACACCTGCCATAGCCACTATCTTGTCGTTTAGGTTATACGTATACTGGGCGTATGCACCAGGCGTGGTCTCCCTTTTTAATTGATAATTAATCATTGACAATGAATCATTATCACTCAGATAGTCGTAGTTCAACGAGAGACCTACCGACAAGTTGTGCTGCTCTGTAAAATTGTTCTCGAACAGCAGCTGGGCGTAAGCGTTCTTCTGGTTCACGCTATAGTGCTTTGTGCCATAGTTGGCATCCTGCAGATGCATCGACACGTTTCCCATCAGGGCAATGTTCGTACCGTGCTCCGGATCAAGAATGAAGGCGTGCTTCATATAGCCCTCGTAACGATCGGTTTCGATACCTATTTCGTAGAGGTGATGGGTGTCGGGAGCTGTTTTATGCGTCTGTCCGCCTTCGCGTTTCTCTTTCACGAGGCTGAAGCCACCGTGAAACATGTAATGAGTACCCTTCCACTTCCAGCGATTCGATAGGTTCCATTGGCGTACGTTAGGCTGATCCAGAAAACCGTCGTCATTCACGTCGTGGTGTCCGAAGTCATCCTGATAGTGGACCAGCAGTTCCGTACTCAGTTTGTCGTCCAGATGAATATTGGCATCAGCATTAGCCTCCAAGCGGCTCATGGTATTGCCGTAAAGGTTTACCGTCAAACCTTCATCGTTATCGGGTTTCAGGTATTCGATGTCAATCTGGCCCGTGATACTCTCATAGCCGTTGCGGACAGACGAAGAACCTTTCGACACCTGAATGCTGTTCATCCAAGGACCAGGCACGTAGTCGAGAGCATAGGGTGCTGCTGCCCCTCGGAAGTTTGGCAGATTTTCAGTCAGCATCTGCACATAAGTGCCGCTCAATCCTAACAGCTTGATTTGCTTGGCACCAGTAGCAGCATCACTATAGTTCACGTCTACAGACGGATTGGTAGTAAAACTCTCGCCCAGATTACAGCACGCAGCCTTGAACAGTTCGTCACGCGTAATCAGCTGCGCATTCGTCGGTCCTTTGACACGACGGGTACCAGCACGGCGCGAGGTAATCGTGATATTCTGCAGGTTCTGCGTCTTCATCGTGTCAGCCTGCTGCGCGTCGATATCTTGTCCGAAAACAGACAAGGTAAGCATCATCGTGATGCTTGTCAAAAATAATCTCATTGTGTTATTCGTTTTGATGTTAATATGGAATAATCAATCATCTGGGCACAGCACTAGCCATTCCCAGAAAAAAGAATCATATTAAAATCAAATCAGAAGTACTTGTATGAAGTTCAGATAGTCACGGGGCGGACTCTTCCACACATCGGGATAATACTGAACTTCTACCTTATTCTCTATCGGCAACAACCATTCTGCGACAAAGCTTGGCAGAGTGGCCAACAGGGGCTGTATGACGTGGAAGTCGTACGAGACGGTCTGCGCCATATTCGTTGGCGAAAGCTCGAAATGTTCCACTGTCATACAAGGGGAATTCATACTGCAACTCATATTGTCCATAGCTCCGTTACTGAACACGGTCATCAACTTGACCGTTCCCGTATGGGCACAACGCGTGATGTTCACACCACTTCCGATGAACAGCAATGCCAACGAAAGCAGCAACGACAACATGATATGAGTAAACTTCTTCATTTCGGGTGCAAAGATAGAGATTTTTCCACAACTTTGTATATATGATGCCAATTCATTAAACATGTTTAACAAAATAATAGTCCCTGACCACATGTGACCAGGGACTATAATATAATTAAGGTGTAGACTTATTCCTCGTCTAAGAGGATTTTCATCATCTCAACAGCAGAATATGGAACAGGAGTACCAGGGCCAAAGATGCAGGCCACACCAGCTTTGTAGAGGAAGTCGTAGTCCTGAGCGGGAATTACGCCACCAGCAGTGACCATGATGTCAGGACGACCCAGTTTCTTGAGTTCCTCGATGAGCTGCGGGATGAGCGTCTTGTGACCAGCAGCCAATGACGATGCACCAACGATATGCACATCGTTCTCTACAGCCTCACGGGCAGCCTCTGCAGGTGTCTGGAACAAGGGACCCATATCCACGTCGAAACCACAGTCTGCATAACCCGTTGCAACCACCTTTGCACCACGGTCGTGACCGTCCTGACCCATCTTAGCGATAAAGATACGCGGACGACGACCCTCTCTCTTGGCAAACTCGTCGGTCATCTTTTTGGCCTTCTCGAAGTTTGCATCGTTCTTTGATTCTGAACTATACACGCCTGAAATTGTTCTGATTACTGCTTTATAACGACCTACGATCTCTTCGCAGGCATCTGAAATCTCACCCAAAGTACAACGAAGTTGTGCAGCCTTCACAGCAAGGTCAAGCAGATTGTTCTCGCTCTTCTTGCCTTCCTTGAAATCACGGACACAATCCGTGATAGCTTTAAGAGCGGCCTGACAAGCAGCCTCGTCACGAGCGGCACGCACCTCCTTGAGGCACTCTTCCTGCTGCTTGCGTACAGCAGTGTTGTCGACCTCGAGGATATCAATAGGATCTTCATGGTCCAAACGATATTTGTTGATACCAACAATCGTCTGAACACCAGAGTCAATACGAGCCTGAGTGCGGGCAGAAGCCTCCTCGATACGCATCTTAGGCAGACCCGTCTCGATAGCCTTAGCCATACCACCCAGCTTCTCAATCTCTTGGATGTGTTCCCAAGCCTTGTGAACCAGTTCGTTGGTCAGGGTCTCCACGTAGTAAGAACCTGCCCATGGGTCGATTTGCTTGCAAACTTTGGTCTCGTTCTGGATATAGATCTGGGTGTTACGAGCGATACGAGCCGAGAAGTCGGTAGGCAGAGCGATAGCCTCATCAAGAGCGTTGGTATGCAGCGACTGAGTATGACCCAGCACAGCAGCCATAGCCTCGATACAGGTACGACCTACGTTATTGAATGGATCCTGCTCTGTCAACGACCAACCCGATGTCTGCGAGTGGGTACGCAAAGCCAGCGACTTAGGATTCTTAGCGCCGAAACTCTTTACAATCTTAGCCCACAGCAGTCGACCTGCACGCATTTTGGCAATCTCCATGAAGTGGTTCATACCGATAGCCCAGAAGAACGACAGACGAGGTGCAAAAGCATCCACATCTATACCAGCATTCACACCCGTACGCAGATAGTCCATACCATCGGCCAAGGTATATGCCAACTCGATATCGGCAGTAGCACCAGCCTCCTGCATGTGATAACCTGAGATAGAGATGCTGTTGAACTTAGGCATCTTCTGCGAGGTGTATTCGAAGATATCGGCGATAATCTTCATTGAGAATGCAGGTGGATAAATGTATGTGTTACGCACCATGAACTCCTTCAGAATATCGTTCTGGATAGTTCCAGCCATCTCCTCCAACTGAGCGCCCTGCTCCAGACCTGCTACGATGTAGAATGCCAGAATAGGCAAAACTGCACCGTTCATAGTCATAGACACGGACATCTTGTTCAAGGGGATACCAGAGAAGAGCACCTTCATATTCTCTTCGTTACAGATAGATACACCAGCCTTACCCACATCACCAACGACACGAGCGTTATCGGGGTCGTAACCACGGTGGGTAGGCAGGTCGAAGGCTACAGAAAGTCCCTTCTGACCAGAAGCCAGATTACGGCGATAGAAGGCATTCGACTCTTCGGCCGTTGAGAATCCGGCATACTGACGGATAGTCCACGGGCGGAACGGATACATCATGGAGTACGGACCACGCAGATAGGGAGGAATACCGGCTGTGAAATCGAGGTGTTCCATGCCTTCGAGGTCTTCTTTCGTATAAACAGGCTGAATGTCAATCTGCTCGGGCGTACGCCAGTTAGCGCTAATGCCATTCTCCTGCTGCCACTGCTGACCATTCTTCTGCTGAATGCCAGCGTAGATATTGATATCTTTAAAATTCTTACGTGCCATAATTAGATTCCGAGTTTAGCATTGTACTCCTTAAGAGTGCCGAGCTGGTTAGACTTAACGTTAATAAAGTTCTCGATGCCAGCAGCCTTCAAGTCGTCAGAGCAAGCGGGGGCACCAGCTACCACGAACATGGCACGACCGTTGAGATACTGGAAGGCAGGGATGGCATACTCTGCATACTCATCGTCAGAAGAGCAGATAACCACGATGTCAGCCTTGGCTTCCAAAGCAGCATCGACACCCTCCTCGACGGTCTTAAAGCCGAGGTTGTCCATCACCTTGTAGCCAGCTGCAGCAAGGAAGTTGCAAGAGAACTGAGCACGAGCCTGACGCATAGCCAGATTACCGATAGTCAGCATGAAGGCAATAGGCTGCTTCTTAGCGCCCTCAGTAGCCAAGCGCAGAGTCTCAAACTCAGAAGCCAGACGAGCCGTATTCAGAGCGGGAAGCTCCGTTCCATCTGTTGCTGTGGCACAGCAACATGCAGCAACGGGTTGCTTACCTTCGCTAGTTTCCGTAAAGTTCGGGAACTGGTTAGTACCCAGAATGAACTCCTTACGTTTGGCTGCATCAGCATGACGCTTGGTATTCGATTCGTTAACTGCTTTGGTGATATTACCTTTCAAAGCCTCAGCCAGGAAACCGCCAGCCTCCTCGACAGCGAGGAACAACTTCCAAGCCTCCTGGGCAATGGCATCTGTGAGGTGTTCGATAGTATAAGAACCACCAGCCACGTCAACGAGCTTGTCGAAGTGAGCCTCTTCCTTCAGCAACAACTGCTGATTACGGGCAATACGCTCAGCAAAATCTGTTGGGGTCTCGTAAGGTTTGTCGAACGGTGTCACCACGATAGAATCAACATTGGCAAGGGCTGCCGACATCGTCTCCGTCTGGGAACGGAGCAAGTTTACATACGAGTCGAACAAAGTCTGATTGTACTCAGAGGTATAAGCACAGACATGCATCTGACAGGCGCAATCGCACTTGGGCTCGTACTGTTTGACTATCTGAGCCCACAGCAGACGGGCGGCACGGAACTTGGCGATTTCCATGAAATAGTTCTCAGAAACACCCATATTGAACTTGATACGCTTAGCAGCCTCCGTAGCATCGACACCAGCATCGGTGAGGATGTTCAAATACTCAGCGCCCCAAGCCAATGCATAACCTAATTCCTGATAAATGTAGGCACCGGCATTATTCAGAGCTACAGAATTCACGTTGATGCACTTGCAGCCAGGCAGTTCCTTCAGCGTCTCAATGAGCGACTTGCCCTGTACGAGCACGGCAGAAGTATCCTTACCCTTGGCCAGAATCTTGCTGATGGGGTCGAAATTGATGCTACCCTTCAGTTCAGCCAGCGGATAATCTTTCTCCTTGAAGTAATTAAGCAGCACAGTTGCCAGTTCAACACAATGGCGCTGACAGGTCGTAAAGTTCAGCTCCACATACTGAGGCAGGATGCCTTCAAGCAGAGTTGCCACGAACTCCTTGCTGACGCTGTCACCAGGAATACGGAAACCTAGAGAGTCAACACCCTTGTTTAGAATGTCGAGAGCCTTGGCATTAGCAGCCTTTGCATCCTCAGCATTGATGTCCTGACGGACACACCACAGGTTGTTGTCTTTCTTGTTGCCACGAACGAACGGAAATTCGCCAGGCAGCGAATCAACCGCCTTAAGGTCTTTCAGATCCTCACGACGATAGAAGGGTTGTACGTTAAACCCTTCGTTGGTTCTCCACACGAGTCGCTTCTGGAAGTCGGCACCTTTCAGGTCCACTTCAATCTTGTCCAGCCATTCTTGGGTGGTTGGCGCTTGGAACTCGCTAAAGAGTTTTTCT
>JAFVHO010000077.1 GCA_017474485.1 Prevotella sp. | reverse complement strand
TGACCAACAGAGGATTCTTAGCATCACCGAACTTGCAGTTCATCAAGTCCTCAATGTGCTTAACAGCTGCCATCACGTCGTCGTTCAGCAGCTCCATAATCTTCTGCTGACCAACCTGATAGTACTCGTTACAGCAGTCTGTAGTGATTGTGAAACCAGGAGGAACAGGCACACCAATGTGGTTCATCTCAGCAAGGTTAGCACCCTTACCACCAAGTTCCTCACGCATCTTTGCATTACCTTCGGCCTTACCATTACCGAAGAGGTAAACTCGTTTTTGACTCATACGATTAAAAAAATTACGTTTATTATTACTTTAAGCTATATATTTTCTCAATTCTGCAAAGTTACATGTTTTTCTGCACATACGCAAGAAAATTGAGCAAAATATTTATTCTTTAGACTTTTTTTTGTAATTTTGCAGTCCAAAATAAGTATTATGGCAAGAAACAAGAAACCGTTACCGCTCCTTGAGGGCGTCAAGATAGAGGCTGTGGCAGCTGAGGGCAAGTGTCTGTTCCATTGGCAGGACTTGGTGGTTTTCGTACCCTTTTGTGTGCCTGGCGACGTGTGCGACGTACAGATTCTACGTAAGAAACACTCCTTTGCCGAGGGCGAGGTGGTGCGCTTTATAGAATATAGTAATGTACGCGCGACGCCCTTCTGTCAGCACTTTGGCGTCTGTGGTGGTTGCAAGTGGCAGAACCTGCCTTACGAGGAACAACTGAAATTCAAACAGCAGCAGGTGTTTGACCAGTTGACACGCATCGGCAAGATAGAACTGCCTGAATTCCGTCCCATCCTTGGCAGCGTAAAAACTCAGGAGTATCGTAACAAGCTGGACTTCGGATGTGCCAACAAACGTTGGCTGACCAGCGAACAGCTAAAGGACGAAACGCTGGTAAAGGACACGCCTGCCATTGGTTTCCATATTACTGGTGCTTTCGACAAGATTCTGCCTATTGAGAAGTGCTGGCTGATGGACAACCTGCACAACGAGATTCGCAATGAGGTGCGCGACTATGCCATTGAGCATGGGCTGTCGTTCTTTGATTTAAGACAGCAGATAGGTTTGCTGCGCGATGTCATTATCCGCAATAGTGCCAGTGGCGAGTGGATGGTCATCTTCCAGTTCCATTATGACGAGACTGGTGGCGAACAAGAAGCCCTGGGCCTGCTGCAACACATAGCCGACAAGTTCCCACAGATTACTTCCCTACTCTATTTGGATAATCAGAAGTGCAACGACACCATTGGCGACCAGGAGATTTTGGTGTTCAAGGGCGAAGACCACATCTACGAACTGATGGAGGATTTGAAGTTCAAGGTTGGTCCTAAGTCATTCTATCAGACGAATACAGAACAGGCCTATCATCTGTACTCGGTGGCTCGTGAGTTTGCATTCTCAGACATCCAGCATCAGACATCAGACATCAAACCTCTCGTCTACGACCTTTACACAGGTACTGGCACCATTGCCAACTTCGTGGCAAAGAACGCCCAAAAGGTTATCGGCATCGAATACGTGCCAGAAGCTATTGAGGATGCCAAAATCAACTCTGAAATCAACGGCATTACCAACACCCTGTTCTATGCAGGCGACATGAAGGATATTCTGACAGACGACTTCATCGCTCAGCACGGACGTCCTGATGTCATCATCACTGACCCGCCACGTGCCGGCATGCACCCCGATGTGGTAAGAACCATTCTGAATGCGGCTCCTAAACGTATTGTCTATGTATCGTGCAACCCAGCCACACAGGCTCGTGATTTGCAGTTGCTGGATGTTGACTATCGTGTTGTAGCGGTACAGCCCGTCGACATGTTCCCACATACGCCACATGTAGAAAATGTGGTATTATTGGAACATAGGGGTTGATAATTCGAAAAAAGTTTGGAAGTTAAAGATATTTTTCGTATCTTTGCCCCATAGTACTAATCTTTAATAAAACAAGTATGAGAAGACTTACATTACTCATGGCGCTATTCGCTACTACCGCCATTAGCGTCAGCGCAGAAGAACAGGAATCACAGGAGACCAATGCCGAGAAGGCAACCATCGAAGTGCCTGCCTGGGTGAATAACATCAAGTTCAGCGGCTACGGCATGCTGCAATATCAAGGACAGGACCAAGAAGGTGCTGAATCGAACACGTTTAATCTTCGTCTAGCACGTTTCATTCTGGATGGTAAGATTGGCGACTTTGACTGGCGTGCCCAGATTCAGGGAACTAACGTCAAAGGTCCCGGCGAGCCTACTGTTCAATTGGTAGACCTCTATGCAGAATGGCGCAAATATCCAGAGTTCAAGATTCGTGCAGGTCAGTTCAAGCGTGCCTTCACGTACGAAAACCCCACCCACCCCATTACGCAGGGCTGGCGTGCTTATGCTGACGTCATCAACAACCTGTCTGGTTTTGGCGACCGTACGGGCGAGAAGAGCTCTGGTGGTCGTGACATCGGTATCCAGTTGTCTGGCGACCTGTTCCCCAATGCTGACGGGCGCCGCCTGTTCCACTATCAGGTTGGCATCTACAATGGCGAGGGTATCAACGAGAAAGACAAGGACAACCGCAAGGATATTATCGGTGGTGTATGGGTAATGCCTATCAAGGGCTTGCGCATTGGTGCCTTCGGATGGACGGGTAGCCGTGGTGGCATGCTCGATCCTCTGACTGGAGAGGTTCGTAGCGTAGAAAAGAACCGCTATGCCTTCTCTGCCGAATACAGTCAGGATGAATACATGTTCCGTGCCGAGTATCTACACTCACAGGGTTGGGGTGCTGCCAAAGCTGCCAATAATGTGCGTGAGATTGACTACAGCAAGGGCGACAAGGCCGATGGTTGGTACGCTTTTGGTATCGTGCCTGTTATCAAGGGTAAGCTCCACGCCAAAGCCCGTTACCAGTGCTATCGCGCCCAGAAGGAATGGGGAACGGCCAAGACCTCATACGAAGCTGGTCTGAACTACTTCTTCACAAAGAATCTGGAGATGCATTTAGAGTATGCCCGTATTAACGACCGCTCATTGGTTAAGCACAATTACAACATGGTTGATGTGGAGCTCGACTTCAGATTCTAAACTTACTTCTTGAACTTCCGCATCAAGGCCTCCCAAAGGTGGGTTTTCTGATGCAGAATATACACCGAATAAGCCGTACTGACAAGTGTTAGTGCGGCTTCTGTTATCCAGTAAGTCCAACCATCGGTCCATTGTGTTACGCCATAAGCCAAAGCGCCGATTGTCATCTGCACAAATGCATAACTGCGCACACGCCACGTAGAACGGTAGCTATATTGCCAGTAGGCAAAGGTATTGACAGTCAGATATTCCACCACATGGGCAACCACGATGGCTACACCCGTTCCCCAGATGCCCCAATAACGATAGCCCACTACGATAGCCGCTACCAATACCACAAAATAGGACGACTCCAGCAACAGATAGGCCAATGAACGGCTACGTGCCAACGTGATATAGGCTACTGGCAAAGTCAGCACCTTGAAATACATAGCCAGCACAGCCACCTGAGCCATAGCCACCACAGGCAGGAAGTCGCGACTGAACAGCATCGGGATGAGCACAGGCAGCAGCATAATCAATGCCACCAGCATGGGAGACAACAAGAGCAACGACACCTCCGTCTGCTTGTTGACCGTCTCGTTGGTAGCCTCGATATCCTTGTTAACTGCCGACAAACGGGGAAAATAGTCGCTCTCCATCGCTGAGAACACCATACCAGCATAGGTAATGGTAATCATGAAGGCTGCATTATAGAAACCCACATCGTCCATACCACCTTCCACATTGATGAAAGCACGGATGGCCATCTCTGCACCACTGCCGATAGCAGCAGCCAATACAAACGACAAGCCCAATCGTATCATGCTATAGCCATCGCGCAAATGTTGCTTGCAGAACCGCATCTTAAACGGATAGCAACGATAGGAGTGTATTACCGTCAACAAGGTGTTTAATGCCGCTATCAGCACGATGGCTGGTATGACACCCGATTGCTCCCAATAATAGTAAAGAGGAACCGAAAGTGCCACAGCACCAATAGCACCGTATATCTGCACCCTAGCCAATGAGCCCATTTGTCGCGTAGCCTTCAGAATGGCCGTTTCGCCACCAGCTATAGCCAGCATGGCCACTGACACACCCAACATGGCATAGTGAAGGGTATGGTCACCCCACGTAAACGTCATGTTATCAGCAAGTCCACTTGCCACCACGCAGAACAGCAAACCCAGCACCGCCGCTATCAGACTCCACAAACGGATGACCTGCACATAGTAATCTAGCTGTGAGTGATTATCCTGCTCGTACACCTCAGACAGCTTGGGCACAGCTCCAAACGACAAACCAAGATTAGTACATTGAGCTGCAAACGTCTGCACAGACATCATCAGGGCGTTGAAACCCATACCGCCTGCACCCAACAGCAAAGCCATAGCCTTGTTGCGTACAAGGCCTATCAAAATAATCAGACCCTGTACACCACCAAACAAGCCTGTATATTTCAGAACATGCTGATAACTGTCTTCGCCGTTTTTCTTCATACAATGTGCAAAGGTACGAAAATGTTTGCATAACTCCAAACTTTTTCGTACCTTTGCATCTGATTATGGATAATAAGAAGCCCTTGGTCAGTTTTATACTGACGTATTACAACCAGCCAATACAGTTGCTATGCGAGTGTATCGACAGTATTCTGGCATTGTCGTTGCGCCCATTTGAGCGCGAAATTATTATTGTGGACGATGGTTCAAGGGTGAGTCCGATGAATGGTCTGATGCAGTATGGCGACGAGATTATATATGTTCGTCAGAAGAATAGTGGATTGAGTGTTGCCCGTAATAAGGGTATTGAAATGGCACAGGGCGAATTCCTGCAGTTTGTGGATGCTGACGACCATCTGATTCAGACGCCTTACGAACATTGTCTCGACCTAATTCGCCTGAATAGTGATATCGACATGGTAATGTTCGACTTTACTAGTACTGACACCAATGAGACAGAATATCATGATACAGAAGTGATGACTGGCTCAGCGTATATGCTGAAAAACAATATCCACGGTACGGCATGCGGCTATCTGTTCAGTCAGACCACACTCAGCAAGTTACGCTTTACACCAGGCATCTGGCACGAGGACGAAGAGTTCACACCACAATTGCTGATCAGGGCTGAACACGTATGTGCTACTGATGCCAAGGCCTACTTTTACTATAAGCACAAAGGCAGCATTACCACTCACGACGATGAAGAAAGCAAAACGAAGCGTTTCGATGATATCCGTGGCGTACTGGACAGGCTGCATTATCTGTGCGACCGCGTACCCCAGATAGACCGTGTGGCCCTACAGAGACGCGTGGCCCAGCTAACCATGGACTATATCTATCAGGTCATCGTGCAGCAACGTTCCCAGAAAGCACTTAATGCTTGTATCGACGAACTGAGCAGCAAGGGACTGTTCCCCCTGCCCGACCGCGACTACTCTCAGAAATACAAGTGGTTCCGTAAAATGACGAACACCCGACTGGGACGTGCCATTCTGCTGAACACCCTACCCTATTTGAAACGCGAAAGATAATGGAGAACCTGATATCTGTTGTTGTTTGTACTTATAACCAAGAGGATACCATTGCCCGCACCTTGGACTCTATCCTCATGCAACAATGTCACGTTCCATTCGAAATCATCATTGGTGAAGACTGTTCCACGGACCAGACACAATCCGTCTGTGAGACTTATGCCAACAAGTATCCTGACAAGATTCGCATCTTGGCAAACAAAGAGAACAAGGGGATTGTTGACAACTATTTCGACTGCATACTGACCAGTAACGGACAGTATATTGCCGACTGTGCAGGTGATGACTTTTGGACAGACCCGCTGAAACTGGAAAAAGAGGTTACGATTCTCGAGCAACATCCTGACGTGACATTGGTACACACAGATTGGAATATATACAATGAGACGACGGGCACCAGCACACCTTCAGCCCAGAAACCATTTACGGCTCCTATCACATCTGGTAAACAAATGCTGGAAGCCATCATCACCCAGACAAGGATACCTGTCATCCACCTCTGCACATCACTCTACAGAGCATCCATCATCCGACAGGCACTCAACGACGATTCCTTTCTGTTTCGCAACAAGGAGTTCGGATGTGAAGACATACAGGTGGCTTTTGTGATGGCCCAACAAGGCAATATCGCCTATTTGCCCGATGTCACACTAAACTACAGCCAAGGCCAGGAAACGATATCGTTCTCTCCAAACTATCACAAGCAATTCACCTTTGCAAGACGCGTTGGCGACCTCAGCTACTATATCGCCACTAAGCACGGTATTGTGAGCGAGCATACGGAACGTTACTTTAATGCACGAGCTTTTGAATTGGGAATGTATGCTTTCAGGGCCTATGACCTACAACTATTTCAAGACGCGAGAAAGCAGACCAGCAAATGGGTTCGTAAACCTTCGGCATCACTCCAATGGCTGTTTTTCGTTATGCAACATCCGTGGCTTTGGCGCTTAGGATTGCAAACGCGCAAGGTATTTGTTAATGTGAAGCAATTGCTTCGCCGAAAATAGTCTGTAAACGCATGCCAACAACCTGAGGGGATGCCAATGCCCTGACTTGTTCTGACAATCTCTCAACATCAACATTCTGATTTGTCATCACCTGCGCCATAGCCCGTGACAATGCCTCAACATCATCAATAGGCACAATGGTGCATCCGCCTTCTATGCGTAAACATTGTGGAATACAATCTGTTGCTATTACTGGAATACCTGTCGACATGGCCTCTAACAATACCAAAGGCTGCACCTCACTACGACTGGCCAATACCAGAGCATCACACTCATAGAGCAACTGACGCACACCAGCCTTGTCCAACAGACCGTGCACCTTCATACCCGATGCAAACTGAGCACGAAAAGCCTTCGTATCAGTATCTCTGCCCGCAATATGCAGTTCTGCATCTTCACCAGACTGTCTCAGTTGCTGAAAAGCCGGTATCAGAACATCATAGCCTTTCAAGGGCCAGAAATTAGCCAAACAGCAGAAACGGAAGGTACGCCCCTCACGAGGAGCACGTGGCCGATAACAAAAATACTGGGTATCTATCGTGTTAGATATCGCCATCCATCGATAATCCTTGCCAAAGTAGCACGCAATATTGTCTACCAGTTCCTCAGCAACGGGCATCACCATCTTTGCCTCGTGATAGCACGCCTTTAACATAGGAATCTGCCAAGCATCGCTAGGGGCTGGTCCGAATTCCTTCTCAAACAGCAGTTTGGATAGATGTTCTGAGATGACGTATGGAATACCATACTTCTCACTGATCTTCATCGCCACATAGCCTGCCCACTTGGCACAATGCGCATGGAGGATATCAGGCTTGCCATATTTCTGCACATAGTCATCAAACATGGAACAAACAATGTTTACCCATCGGTTTACATTATAACGAATCACACAAGGAAGGCCTCGCTGGTAGGACTGATAGACGGTAATGCCATCCATCACGTGTTCGTAACGAAGATAGGGTTGCACGAAATAATCGCGCAACCCTATTGTAGCACCTAATTGTACATTACTTAAGATACGGACCTCATGTCCCAAAGCTTTTAAAGCCTTAGCCTGATCCAAACAGAACAGGCCACCATAAGGAGGGAAAAAAGATGGTATCTCGAGAATGTGCATTAACTCAACAGTTATGCTTCAGCGGGAGCCTCAGCAGCCTCCTCAGCGGGAGCCTCTGCAGCAGCCTCGGCCTCAGCCTTAGCAGCAGCCTCAGCAGCCTTCTTCTCAGCTACCTTCTTAGCCTGCTCCTCGTTCTGAGCCTTCTCAGCCTTCAACTGAGCAGCAGCAGCATCCTTCTTAGCCTTAGCCTCGTCAGCAGCTACCTTCTCAAGACCCTTCTGCTTGTCAGCCTTCCAGGCATCGAACTTCTTCTGAGCTGTAGCCTCATCGAAAGCGCCCTTCTTGACGCCACCCTTCAGGTGCTTCATCAAGTATACGCCCTCGCGGCTGAGGATGTTACGAACTGTGTCAGTAGGCTGTGCACCACACTCGACCCAATAAAGTGCACGCTCGAAATTAAGATCTACTGTGGCAGGATTGGTGTTTGGGTTGTAAGTACCAATCTTCTCAGTAAAACGACCATCACGTGGTGCACGAGCGTCAGCGATAACGATGCGGTAGAAAGCATAACTCTTACGTCCGCCGCGCTGCAATCTGATTTTTGTTGCCATTGTCTAAATGTTTGTTTTTTAATTGTTTAACTATAATTTCATGCTACTATCTCGTAATAGCGGCTGCAAAGGTACTCATTTAAAATGAGAAATGAGAAATGAGAAATGAGAAAAGAACCTTTCTTAGTCTTTTTTAACTTTTCACTCTTCACTTTTCATTTCTTCACTTCTTTTGCAACGTGACACCAGCCTGCATACCATCCACATTCTTCATCAGCGAGGTAACAGCCTGGATATTCTTGTTGGTCGACTTGGCACCAACCGACTTGAAGAGCTTCAACAACTTGGTGGCATCGGTCACAAACATCATATTCTTACCATCTATCTGAGTAGTAATCTGCAGGGCCTTGATGCCTCCCAATGTCAATACCAGCTTAGAGTCCTTGACCTCCCACTTACCTTTCATGGTCTTACCATTCAGTGTCTCTGTGCAGGTGCCGTCCTCATTGAAAGTCAGAACCAAGGCGCCTGGCTTGATGCCATATTGTGTCAGATACGACTGCAGCTTGTCTTCCAATTTATTGGCAGCCACCTTGGCAGCCAGTTTGGTCAGCAGATTGTCCGACGTGAACATGATAGCGGGCTCGGTATAACTCCACGTACCTATTATATTATTCTTATTAGCCTGTTTGTCCTTCGAGAAGATACTTGTGATACCAGAAACAATACCTTCACTCTGTCCACCACCCAGCACACCATTCAGGACGCTTTGCCAATCCTGTGCATGCACACTGGGAACTGCCAACAACATCAGTATGGCAACCATCATTCTCATCATATTCTTCTTCATAGTGCTTCAAATTGATTAAAAATACGGGACAAATGTACGACTTTTCCGTCTAATGACAAAATAAAATGACGAAAAGCGAGGTTTTATAACTTTTTTTCGCTATTTTTGCACGCTGATGAAAGATATATCAATACTGATACCTACTTATAACCACGTGTGCGTGGAACTGGTCAGCACGCTACAACAGCAGGCCAGTCAACTGCCCATCAGCTACGAAATCATCGTGGCAGACGATGGTTCTTCCATTGCCACAACCATCGAGGCAAACAGGGCTATCAACGATTATACCAACAGCCGGTACATTGAGCTACCTGAGAATATTGGACGTGCTGCCATCCGTAACTATCTGGCAGAGAAGGCATCGCAGCCCTGGTTACTGTTTATTGACAGCGACATGGTGGTGCGACGTCCTGACTTTCTGCGCCAATATGTTGACACGCCCGACGAGCAGGCTGTCTGGGACGGTGGCATCTGCGTAGGAGGTGACGCCAAATTGCTCAGCCACAACCTGCGCTATCAGTACGAACGGGGCAATGAGCATCTGCATACAGCAGAACGACGTCAACAAGAGCCTTATCGCGACTTCCATACGGCCAACTTCATGGCTTCCAGACAGTTGATGACAAAATATCCTTTCGATATGCGTTTCCGTCATTATGGTTACGAGGACGTGCTGTTTGGCATGCAATTGGAAAAGCGCCACATTCCCATCATTCACATCGACAATCCATTGAGCTTCGAGATTTTTGAGGAGAACGATCAGTTCTTGGACAAGACGGAAGAAGGCTTGCGAACGCTATATACCTTCCGTCAGGAGTTGAGAGCTGGTTCACGTCTGCTTCAGCGTGTGGAACACTTAGGATGGCTCATGCCACTATTGCGTCTGTACCATCAGGCTACAAACAAACTGGAGCGACGCTTCTTATTGCGCCACCCCAGCCTATTCCTTTTCTCACTCTATCGTCTGGGCTACTATGCCGCCCTTGACGGTAAATAACCACAGATTACTCCTCGATACCCTCGGGCTTCATGTTGGTGTACACGGTCTGTACATCGTCAAAGTCCTCAAGCTTCTCAATCATCTTGTCGATGGTCTCGCGCTCCTCAGGTGTCACGTCCTTGAGGTCGTTAGGAATGCGGGTGAACTCAGCACCCGTTACCTCGAAACCGTTCTCCTCCAAGTGCTTCTGGATGGCACCAAATGAAGAAGGATCGCCATAGATAGTGATTGAGTTCTCCTCCTCATCCTCGTCGTACTCATCCTCCACGCCGTAGTCAATCAGGTCGAGAATCATCTCGTCCATATCCAGACCGTCGGTCTTCTTGAAGGTGAACACACACTTGTGGTCGAACAGGAACGACAGACTGCCCTGAGTTCCCAGGTTGCCATTGAACTTGTTGAACACCGAACGAACGTCACCAACAGTACGCGTGGTGTTGTCTGTCAGCGTGTCTACGAAGATAGCAACTCCGTGAGGGCCATATCCCTCGTAGGTTACCTCTTTATAGTCGCTCTGGTCCTTACCCATCGCGTTCTTGATAGCACGCTCAATGTTGTCCTTCGGCATGTTCTCGCGCTTGGCATTGGCGATGATAGCACGCAATGCGGGGTTCATGTCGGGCTCTGGACCGCCAGCCTTCACAGCAATAGCGATTTGCTTACCAATCTTGGTGAATGTCTTGGCCATGTGGCCCCATCTCTTCAGTTTCGCAGCTTTGCGATATTCAAATGCTCTTCCCATTGGATTACTTTTTTAATATTTTATTTTTTTACCTTTTTACTTTTTTACCTTTACCTCAACTCAGCATTAAGTTGCTTTTTAAGATTCTGAATCAATTTGCTCATAATGGCCTCAATCTGCTTGTCGCCCATCGTCTTTTCAGCATCCTGCAGGATGAAATTAACAGCATACGACTTCTTGCCAGCAGGCAGTTTGTCACCCTCATAGACATCGAAGAGCTCGACTTTCTTCAGGAACTTCTTCTCAGTCTGACGGGCAATGTCTTCAATCTGCTGGAACTCAACGTTCTTGTCAATGAGCAGGGCGAGGTCGCGACTGACAGAAGGGAACTTAGGAATCTCCGTAAACTCCACTTTCTGTTTGCGGATGACCTTCATCAGGGCTGTCCAGTTGAGCTCGGCATAATATACGGGAGTATCGATGTCGAACTGCTTCTGTAGCTTCTTGGTCAGCACACCCATCTCGATGAGCTTCTTGCCACCACGATTCTCGATGGTGAGGCCAGCAGCGAAAATGGCATTTTCACTCTTCTTGCGCACCAGCATACCAGGCTGCACACCGATGCGGGCGAGGATGTTATCGACGTGTGCATCGAGCTCGGCAAACGACGTGTCCTCGTTGGCATGAGCCCACGAACCCTCGACACGCTTACCGGTGAGCCACAATCCCATGTGATACTGCTCCTTATAGGCCTGCATGGGGTCGTCCTGATTCTCCTTCACAGGATCGAAGCTGTACACGTTGCCGAATTCGAAGAAGCGGCAGTTGGGGTTCTTGCGCTTCACGTTGTGTTCGACGCTCTCCAAACCACCATACAGCAGGGTGCCACGCATCACATTCAAGTCACTGCTGAGTGGGTTCATAATCTTCACCAAATTCTCTTGGTCAGCATAATATGCGGCCTTGGTCAACGAGTTGTTCAGGATTTCGTTGAACCCAGCACCCACCAGCTGCTCCGACACGAGGTTGGCCAACTTGTGCTTCTGGTCTTCGTCTCCCTTGATGACGAGGCTCGACTTCAGCTGTGTAGGAATCTCTACATTATTATATCCATAGATGCGCAGGATGTCCTCCACCACGTCGCAAGGACGCTGAACATCCACACGATAGGCAGGAACTTCCAGTTTCAAGCCCTTGGCACTTTCCTCCAGCACCTTCATCTCCAGGCTCTTGCAAATGCTCTTGATAGTCTCTACGGGAATGTCCTTACCCACTAATGAGTGAACATAGCTGTATTCGAGGTCAACCACGGCGTTCTCCATTTTCTCAGGATAAACGTCCTTAATATCCATCGACACCTTACCGCCTGCCAACTCCTTACACAGCTGGGCAGCATATTTCAGGGCGTCAATCGTGCCGTTGGGGTCAATACCACGCTCGAAACGGAACGAGGCATCAGTGCTCAGACCGTGACGACGGGCTGACTTGCGAATCCATGTAGGATGGAAGTAGGCCGACTCCAGCACCACGTTCTTCGTGGTCTCATAAGTACCACTACCCTTTCCACCAAACACACCAGCAATACACATGGGGTCCTCGGCATTACAGATAGCCAGGTCACGGTCGCTCAGCTTGTGCTCCTCGCCATCCAGCGTCACGAATGGTGTACCCTCGGGCATGGTCTTTACCACAATCTTGTGGCCCTTGACCATATCGGCATCGAAGGTGTGCAAGGGCTGACCCAAGGCCATCATCACGTAGTTCGTAATGTCCACGATATTGTTGATAGGACGCAGGCCAATGGTGGTCAGCTTATTCTTCAGCCAATCGGGCGATTCCTTTACCTCACAGCCAGTGACACTGACACAAGCATAACGCTTGCAAGCCTCGGTATTCTCGATGACCACTTCAATGGGCAGGTCGTGATTGTCTACAACAAAATTGTCAACCACAGGTTTGTGGGTAGCCGTCTTGTAGCCGTTCTGCTTCAGCCAGGCATACAGGTCGCGAGCCACACCCCAATGACTCAGGGCATCGGCACGGTTAGCTGTAATGTCCACCTCGATGAGCCAGTCGCTCTCCAGGTTGTAATACTCGGCTGCAGGCGTACCAACCACGGCATCCTCAGGCAATACGATGATGCCCGAATGGTCGTTGCCGATACCAATCTCGTCCTCAGCACAAATCATGCCCAGCGACTCTACGCCACGCAACTTCGACTTCTTAATCACAAACTCCTTGTCACCGTCATAGAGCACACAGCCCAAATCGGCCACAATCACTTTCTGACCAGCGGCCACGTTTGGTGCACCACACACAATCTGCTGTGGCTCACCCTTGCCCAAGTCAACGGTGGTTACATGTAAATGGTCTGAATCGGGGTGCATCTCGCACGTCAGCACCTTACCAACGTAAAGGCCCTTCAGACCGCCCTTAATACTCTGTACTTCTTCGAGTGCGTCAACCTCCAAGCCTGTCGATGTCAAAGCGTCGCACACCTGCTGTGGAGTTAAGTCGAAATCAACGTACTCTTTTAGCCATTTATACGATATATTCATTGCAATGAAATTTAATTTCCTAAAAAATCGCGTGCAAAGGTACGAAAAAGTGAGCGAAACACAAAAGAAAAGCCCATTTTTTTGGCTTTTTCAATAGAAATCATTACCTTTGCCCGAAAATTAAAACAAAACGAACCGGTATGAAATTTCAACAATTACTTTCAATAATCCTCATTTCCATCTGCAGCCTCATGCTGACAGCATGCGAAGTAGACAACAGCGAGAATGGCACCGACTACCTGGCCCTGCTAAAAGAAACCCATTGGCAACTCAGCGAGACCTATGTCGACCACGAATGGCAGACCCCTGCCGTCTATGACGAACTGGACATCAAAGACCTCTGGTTCTATGGCGACAAGAAATACCAGATTTCCATCTTCAACTTCGATGGCAATAGGGGCAACAACACCATTCAAGGCAGTTTTAAAATCGAGAGCAACACCATCAATTTCTTTACAAACAACATCTATGGCACCTTGTTCTCCATTTATATTTCAAGCATCGACAAAAACCAACTGGAGGGCGTCCTCACTATTTACGAAGAACAAACAGCAACGCCAAACACCGACGGCAGCACATCCTTCAGCCAAAAGTCGAGAACATACACCATCCGAATGAAGCGCAAGTAACGTAAGCCATCAGTAAACCCCGTATTTTCGGACTGAGATTTTGTCCGTACCTTTGCGCGGTATTTCAAATTCTATCGCGTATGACATACATGACAATCGAACAGTTCCGTCAGATCCATGAGGACTGGAAGCAGAGTGGACTCAGTGTCCAGCAGTATTGTGAGAATACCGGGCTTACAGAGAGCCGTTTCTATTATTGGAAGTCCAAACTGAAGGCAGAATCCCTTCCGTCAGCCTGTGGGAGTTTCATCCCAGTGAAGATGTCTGGTAAATCAACAGTTTACTCAGCAAGGAATACATCAGGCAAGGCTCTGTGTGAGATAGAGTATCCCAATGGAGTGGTGGTGCGTGTGACAAGCGACATGACGCTTGACCAGTTGCGTCAGATGGTAACCCTGTTACGATAGCGCCTATGTTCTGTTTGAGCGAATCGGATACGTTCTACCTGTATCCTTATCCAACGGACATGCGCAAGAGTTTCTATTCGCTGAGTGGTATCGTGACCAACGAGATGAAGCGCGACGTGCAGGATGGCGAGGCGTTTATCTTCGTGAACCGTGCTCTGACAAGTATGAAGATCTTGCATGCGGAGTATGGCGGCCTGGTGATATACAACCTGAAACTGGAGAAGGGCTGCATCAGTCTGCCCGACATGCAACTGGATGATGACGGATCTCCTCCGCAT
>JAFVHO010000076.1 GCA_017474485.1 Prevotella sp. | reverse complement strand
CGTTCGTTTGATTGCCGATATGTCATCAGACATCTTCTCTCGTCCTATCGACGTGAAGAAGTATGACGCCATCTACGCTGGTGCCCAGAAGAACCTGGCCATGGCCGGTGTGACCATCGTCATCGTGAAGGACGAGAAGCTGGGCAAGGCTCCTCGTGAGATTCCCACCATGCTCGACTATCGTACACACGTAGATAAGGGCAGTATGTTCAATACGCCTCCTGTAGTGCCCATCTACAGCGCTCTCGAGACCCTTCGCTGGATTAAGAAGAACGGTGGTGTTGCTGCTATGGACAAGCTGGCTCAGCAGCGTGCAGAGATTGTCTATGGCGAGATTGACCGCAACAAGTGCTTCGTAGGTACTGCTAAGGAAGAGGACCGTTCACTGATGAACCTCTGCTTCGTGATGGCTCCTGAGTACAAGGAGCTGGAGAAGGACTTCCTCGACTTCGCTGTTTCTAAGGGTATGGTTGGTGTTAAGGGTCACCGCAGTGTTGGTGGTTTCCGTGCATCTTGCTACAACGCCCAGACCATCGAAGGCTGCAACGCCCTCGTAGCATGCATGAAGGAGTTCGAAGCAAATCATTAATACATTAAAGATTAAACATTAAACATTAAAGATTAAATCTTTATGAAAGTATTAGTTGCAACAGAGAAGCCATTTGCAGCAGCTGCTGTCAATGGTATCAAGGCAGAAGTAGAAGCAGCAGGCAATGAGCTGGCTCTGCTCGAGAAATATACTGAGAAGGCTCAGTTGCTGGACGCTGTGAAGGATGCCGACGCGCTGATTATCCGTTCAGATAAGGTTGACGCTGAAGTATTGGACGCTGCTAAGCAGTTGAAGATTGTGGTTCGCGCTGGTGCTGGTTACGATAATATCGACCTCACAGCTGCCACAGCTCACAACGTAGTAGCTGAGAATACTCCTGGTCAGAACGCTAACGCTGTAGCAGAGCTCGTATTTGGTCTGCTGGTAATGGCTGTTCGTGGTTTCTACAATGGTAAGAGTGGTTCTGAACTGTTAGGTAAGAAACTCGGTATTCTGGCTTTCGGTAATGTTGGTCGCAATGTGGCTCGCATCGCCAAGGGCTTTGGTATGGATGTTTATGCTTACGACGCTTTTTGCCCTGCAGAGGTTATCGAGAAGGCAGGTGTTCACGCCGTTGCCAATCAGGATGCCCTGTTCGAGACCTGCGACGTTGTTTCACTGCATATCCCCGCTACGCCTGAGACTAAGCAGAGCATCAACTACGCACTGGTTGGTAAGATGAAGAAAGGTGGTATCCTCGTGAATACTGCCCGCAAGGAAGTGATTGACGAGGCAGGCTTGATCAAGCTGATGGCTGAGCGTGAGGACTTGAAGTTCGTTACCGATATCATGCCTGATGCTAACGATGAGTTCGCTAAGTTCGAGGGCCGTTACTTCTCTACTCCTAAGAAGATGGGTGCCCAGACAGCCGAGGCCAACATCAACGCTGGTATCGCTGCTGCCAAGCAGATTAACGCCTTCTTTAAGGACGGCGACACCAAGTTCCAAGTGAATAAGTAAATTTTGTAGGCCGAAAATTTGTAGGTCTCATAAATATTTAGTACCTTTGCAGCCGAAATTCGGGATTACCCGTTTTTCGGCTGTTTATTTATGGTCGGTCTGGTAGCTCAGCTGGATAGAGCAACAGCCTTCTAAGCTGTGGGTCTCGGGTTCGAATCCCGACCGGATCACTAGGAGAGAGATGATTCGTCTCTCTTCTTTTATTTCTGTTTTCTTATTACATGGAATCATAGTCATGCACGATATCATACATAGTGCGGTAATACGACAAAAAATAGGTGCCCATCATCAATGATGAGCACCCATGCTATGATTCGTATCTCTTACAACTGATATTAGAAGAAGAGGTAACGATTGTCCTTGATGTTAGCCTTTTGCATGAGTTCGTACATGAAACGACTTGCAGCCTGAGTTGCCTGCTGCTGCATCTGCTGCATCTGCTGTTTCTCGTCGTACTTGGTACCCTCGCGCTGCTTCTTCGAAAGAACCTGGAAGAGGTATGCACCACCATGACCCTTGACTACTGCAGGCGAGAACTGTCCAGCCTTAACAGCGGCTACAGCACCACTCAGAGCAGCCTCAGAGCTACCAGCAGCCTGCACAAATACAGGAGCAGAGAAAGTAATCTGCTTAACACTGTCGATAGTAGCACCCTTAGCCTTAGCGTCAGCGATAGACTTGACACCTGCCAACTTCTCAGCAAGTTTCTGGAACTTCTTATCGTTCATCACCTCAGTTTTCAGGCTGTTCTTAACCTGCTCATCAGCTGCATCACGATAGCCCTCAGGATGAACACCAGTCAGAGCGATAACCAACAGGTGATCGTTGTTGCCGCACTCGTAGAGAGGACTAACCTCGCCAGCCTTGCTATCGAAGATCCACTTCATAGCCTCACGGGTGGCACGCAAGCCAGCCACAGTGTGCTCAGAATTGAAGAGGTCCTTACGCTCCTGAACACGGAAACCGAACTTCTGGGCATTCTTCTCCAAACCTTCAAGTGTCTTGTTCTCACTGACATACTGGCTGAACTTGTTGTATGCATCACTATATGTACCCTTTGAGAAGTCAATAGAGTGCTTAACAATTGCTACGTCATACTTGGTCACCATAGCCTTACGAGCAGTTACCTGCAGCACGATGTTACCATTGGTGAACTCAACATTCTTCAGTTCGTTGGCCTGCAGTGTATTGAGGGCAGCGATATAGTTTTTAGAGTCAGCATCGATAGTCTGTGAACGCTCATACATAGATGATGTCATCCACTGCTTATCAGCTGTCTGACCATACTTCTTAGCCAGAGCCTCAAAATCGGCACCACCCTTCAAAGCATTATAGATACTGTCCGCACGCTTGTGAGCCTCGTCAGCCGTCTGACCAGCAACCTGAATCTGACGGAACTCAACAGAGTCTGGCAACTGAGTCTTGGCAATGAGCTTCACCACGTTAAGAGTATTGTCGTATGCAGTCTCGAAAGGAGCCGAAATCTGACCAACCTGCATAGAGTCAACCTTTACAGCAATGTCGTTAGGCAGAGCATTGCGTGTCACAGAAATGCCAGTATAGGGAACCTGCGACTGAGCCTTACGAACAACTTCGGCAGGTACCATACCGCTCTCCAATTGCTGCTGAGCATCCTTCATCGTCTTCATCAGAGCATCGCGGTCAGCCTTAGAGGCAACAACCTGGAAGTCAACATATTTAATATCGCGGCTCTCAGTGTACTGACGGAACTGCTCCTTCAATTCACCATACTTAGCCTTCAGGTCGGCATCGGATGGCTCAACTTCGCTATCCTTAATGCTGCTATAAGGAAGTACAGCCAACTGGATGTCGCTTTCCTCGTTACGAGCGTCGAAAGACATCTTAGCAGATACAGGGTTAGACAGCAAGCACTGAGACAACAGACTCTGATACTTACTGGTCAGGATGTTCTGACGCAACATCTTCTCCATAAACTTCCAGTACTTGTAGATACGGTCGTACTGTTCCAGCTGCTGACCACCCTGCGACTGCAACTTCTTGTAGTCAGCCAGGAACTTGGTGAGCTGTGTAGCATCGAAACGACCTGTCTGCTGATTAACAAACGGAGTCTGCAATAACATGGGGTTTGTTCCAACCTTCAACACGCTCTGCAGTTCCTCGTCAGTTACAGTCAGACCCACCTTGGCACATTCAGCCTCAATAACGGTGTTGCTGACAAACTGCTGCCAAACCTGATCCTTCACCTGATTAAGTTCCTCCTCAGAGAGATTGTCGCGACCTTGAGTCATCTTAATGACCTCCTGGTACTCGTCGACAAGACTCTGGAAGTCCTGCACAGAGATTTTCTTACCTAACACTTCGCCGACCTGCTGACGCTTCTCGTTGTTTGTGGCTTCACAAGAACGGAACATCTCCTCGGCAATGAATGCAAACAGGGCCAGACCAATCACAGTAGCGAGTACTGGTCCCCAGCTTCTAATTTTACCAATTGCTGCCATTTTTTAGCTTTTAATTTTTATGTTTTATTTGTTATTTCTTTAAGTTTCGTCAATTCAGCCTGCAAAATTACTAAATTCTACTTAAATTTCGGCATATTTTTGCGAAAAAATAATGATTTCATCATTTATCGCTCATCTTTACCCATAATTTTCAGTCTGACAAGCTCTATTTTGGTCATCGTATTCTTCACGATCTTGAACTCAAAACGTCCAATTTGCACCACTTCGTTGAGCTTTGGGAACGACTGGTATTCGTGCAGTATCAGACCACCTACAGTCATATAGTCGTCACTCTCTGGCAAATCAAGGTCGAACATCTCGTTCACCTTCTCAATCTCCAGACGCCCTGACAACATATAATCGCCATCTGACAATTGCTTAGCCACATATTTCTGACTGTCGTGCTCGTCCTCGATGTCGCCAGTTATCTCCTCAACGATATCTTCGAGCGACACCAGTCCACTGGTACCTCCAAACTCGTCGATGACCACACCTAGTGATTTTTTCTGCTGCAGGAATATATGCATCAGTTTGCGAGCTGCCATCGTCTCAGGTACATACGGCATGTCGCGCACTAACGAGTCGAGTTTCTCAGGCAGAGGTCTAAACAGGTCGGAGCTGTGGATATAGCCCACAATATGGTCTATGTCCTCTCGATAGATAACAATCTTGGAATGTCCGCTCTCAATGAACTTATTCTTCAGTTGTTCGACAGTACATTCTTCCAAATCAACGGCGTCGATCTCCGTACGTGGCACCATACAATCGCGCACCTTGGTATCGGCAAAATCGAGAGCATTATGAAAAAGTTCCACCTCGTCTTCTATATCCTCATTGTTTGCAGCATTGTCAATACTTGACTGTACAAGATAGTCAAGGTCGACTTTCGTAAACTCTTTATCCTCTACTTCTTTTGGCATCTTGACGCCAAACAGTCGCAAAAGGCCACGCGACAGCATCGTTGCAAAGCGCGATACTGGCCATAGAAGAATATAACACAGATAGGCAGGCACGGCAAAGAACGTGAGCAACCCATTGGGATTCGACTTAAAGATGGTCTTGGGCAGGAATTCACCTGTAAACAGCACCACCAACGTCGAAAGCAGCGTATCGCATGTCACACGGACACCATCGCTGAAACTAGAGAACAGGGTGGCATCAAAGATCTTGGCAAACAAAATACCATAGACCACCAACGCAATATTGTTGCCAACCAGCATTGTGCTGATGAAATTGTTGGGATGGCTATAGAACATGGCTAAAGCACGCTGCGAGAGGCCGTTTTTCTCCTTGTCCATCTCCATACGCAAGCGGTTGCTCGACACAAAAGCTATCTCCATGCCTGAGAAGAAAGCAGAGAACACCATCGTTACAAGTAGTCCTATAATGAGATTCGTCATGGCTGATATACTGATTTCTGTGCAGCCTTGTGACGAGTAGCAGCCTGTCGCACGGGAGGTGCTGGAACGGCTGAATCAGCTGGTGCTGCGGATGATGATTTAGAGGATGACTGATCCTGTTCTCCCTCCATATCCGATGACTGGAACGAGCCAACCGAATTAGTGACCTCGTAGTGGGTCATATGTTCGTCGCTACGGAAATAAGTTCCTTCCAAAGTGCGCTCAGGTGTCACTACACGCGAGAACTTATGTGAATAGAATTCATGTCTGATACCGTCCCAGAAAAACTCCTCACTGCGAAATACGAGGCCATTGACATTGCGAATGAGCACACGTCCACGCAATTCCCAAAGTTTCTGCTGGTCGTAATACCATGCCGTATCGGCTTGGATATAACCCTCAACATGAAACTGCTCGTCGAACTGTTCCATGAAAATGCCCTTTTCGAACGTCCAGCGGGACGGCTGGCGTACGGTGTTGACATCCCAACGCTCAGCCACAATCTTATACTTGATAACACCTGAGTCTGAAATCAGCGTATTGACACCATAGCTGGTCATCATCGAAACAGAGTCGCGCTCATAAATGGCTGGAGCCGTATGAGCCTTCTGTTCATCACAAGCAGCGACAAAAATGAGAAATTGAGAAAATGAGATAATGAGAAATGCTATACGGCACCACTCCCATTCCCTTTTTCTTCCGATTAGTTCATGTCTCATTTTCTAAATCCCTCATTATCTTAATGTCTCAATATCAGTCTACCTTCCACTTGGCAAACCAACGCTCGTTAAATGTCAGTCCGATATTGATACGGAAGGAATTTTCCTTAATAAAGTTCGAAGTTGAACTGTTTACCCACTGTGCCGAAATATTCAGCAGCGAGCGATTATTCCACGAATTAATAATGGGAATAGCGAAACCTGCAGTCAACGCAAACTCACGAGGACCTTTCCCGCCTCCCCTTATATTATAATAAGGTGTAGCGTAAGAAGCACCAACCTTATAATGGATACTCTTGAAGAACGAGCGACGCACCATCGAGTTTGGCTCAGGTATCCAGTCAGCACCCATAGTCACTTTATGACGGTCAAGTAGTGCTGAACTCGACATCTCGTAGCGGTCAGTCAAGTCATTAGAGTACGGAAAGTCCAGATTGCCCCAATGCTCGTACGAATAGTCGACGCCAACGGTCAGACTATTTTTATGAACCAACGCAGCACCAACGCCAAATGACATAGGAAGTTGGAACGCATCGCTGAGTGTCACCGTTGTCGTATCGACTAAGGCTGTCTCAGAATCAGTATTCATAACATACATATTGGCATCAGCCCCCAACTTATGACCAAGTCCAAAGGTTGCACCAACAGTCAGGACATTGTTCTTATCAAGGGCAAACTGGCCCTGAGCACCGAAGTCAAACTTATACGAACTGATTTTTGTTTCATACGCCTTCAACATAACATTGATATGACTTTCCTTGACCGCAGCAACACCAAGCGACTTTGAGTAATTGCCCCAAAAATATGAGAAGTTAGCACCTACAGAAAAGCCTTTGAATACCTCATAACCGACGCCCAAAAAAGCCTGACTGAAACCGCCACTACCCGAATAGGTCATAACTGAGGTTAGAGTAGAATTGGGGACTTTCTCCGTTGCAGAGAAATCATAACCCACGTTAGAAAATGGAACAACACCCACACTAACGCCCATCTTAGGCATAACCCGAAACAGGGCTACAGCATAATCAAAGTCAGCAGATTTACGGTTCATGCTTATACCGCCCTCTTTAAAATTCGTAATCTGTCCACTCACACCCATATCAATAATCATTGTCAATGAGTCGACTGCCGAATAGGAGGCAGGATTGAGCATATTCACCATCGTACCGCCTCGCAAGCCCATTGACAAACCACCCATACCGCGATTAAAACCTTGCGACTGGTCGGCCAATACACCAAGTCCATACATACTATAGGGTGACAACGTCTTACTTACCTGTGCCATCCCCGACAGAGTGACAGCACCCATCAGAATCGTTGCAAAAAGTCGTTTATTCATCTTTAATTTTATAATCATATCGATTTCGGCTTGCAAAATTATCGAAAAAAATCGAAATAAACGCACGATAAATGGAAAATATAGCGTAATTTTGCATCGTGAAACATTTAAAAACCGTTTTTAATGCTCTAAGATGGGGCTTTTTAACATTTATAACAGGTTTTTCAGTACCTGTGGCAGCACAAGATGACTCTACGCTGCTGGCTATGGATTCAGTAGAAATCAGCCTGCTCACCTGTCAACCCCACGACGAGGTTTATAGTCTATATGGTCATACGGCCATCCGTTACCACGACATGCATAAGAAAGGTGGTGTAGATGCTGCTTTCAATTATGGTGTGTTCAATTTTAATGCGCCGCATTTTGTGGCCCGCTTTGTGTTCGGACTGACTGACTATGAGTTGGGAGCTTTCCCCTACCATTTATTCCAAAACGAGTATCGCCATTTTGGCAGTATGGTAACCGAGCAGGTGTTGAATCTGACGGCTCAGGAGAAGTATAAATTGCGTCAGGCCTTGAGTGAGAATCTGCGTCCTGAAAACCGCATTTACCGCTACAATTATTTCTATAACAACTGCACGACAAAGGCTCGCGACATCATCGAGCAATGCATTAATGGAAAAGTAGAATATGCTGGGCGTGAGGACTATACACCAACATACAGAGACATGGTTCACGAGATGACGCAGCGCAATCCATGGTCACGTTGGGGCAACGACTTGCTGCTTGGCATCATGTCCGATCAACCCACGACACTGCGCCAGCAAGAGTTCCTGCCACATAACCTGCTATACGACTTTGATCGTGCCCAGATTTATGTCAATGGCAACTATCGTCCATTGGTCAAGGAACGTCGTATCGCTGTACCAGCTGGCGTACAAATGCATGAACCAGGATTCCCATTGTCGCCCATGCAGTGTTTCATTGCTCTTTTGGCCGTTGGTCTCGCTTTGTTCCTCATCCAGTGGAAGAAACATTGTATCTTTATTGTCTGGGAAGTGCTGCTGATGCTGATAACTGGCATCATGGGCATCGTTCTGTTCCTGATGCTCTTCTCGCAGCATCCTACGGTAAGTCTCAACCTGCAAATAATCCTACTGAATCCCCTGCCCTTCTTCTTCCTTTGGCCTGTTATCAGAGGCAGGAAGACCATCTACTGGCGCATTACAGCCACATTGTGTTGTCTATTCTTAATAGGTGGCCTATTCCAGTCGTATGCTGAGGGTATCTGGAGTTTGGCATTATGTTTGCTGTTACAAAGTATACTTCATATTGACAGACTCCGCAAATGAGAAACGGCTATCTATACATCACATTGCTGGCTATCTTAGGGTTTAGCGCTGAAAGCCAAGGACAGGTCATCCGACAGACGCCCCGTCTGGTGGTCAGCATTCAGATTGACAAGCTGACCTCCGATGCTTTGGAGAACTATGCGCCAGCCTACGGCGACGAAGGACTGCGCCGTCTGCTGAGCCAAGGCGTTGTATTTAGTCATGCCTCCTACTCGTTTGCACCCATCGACCCCGCATCAGCCTCTGCTACCATCGCAACAGGCACGGTTCCTTACTATCACGGTATCACTGCGTCGGAATGGTTCTCTCGCGACGCCATGCGCCAATTGAGCATTCTCAACGACCGCGAGCATCAACAATCGCCGGCACTACTGACTGTATCGACCCTTGGCGACGAGATGAAGGTGTCGACAGCAGGCGAATCACACGTATTTGCTTTTGCACCTACTGCCGAAAGTGCCATTCTGTCAGTAGGACATGCTGCCGACGGCGCTGCCTGGATTCAGCAGGGACGCTGGAAGATGAGCAGCTACTATGCGCCTGTCAACCCTTGGCTAAAGGGCTTTTGTCGCGACTATGTACCTGATAATGACGTCAATATAAGTATTGCCAAGGCTGCTGTATTCTGTATCGACAAGACTACAGTCGGCATGGATGACAATGTCGACATGCTTAGTATCTCGCTGACGGCAGAGCCCACGATTGACGGTTATCTGTCTCTCGACCAGTCACTGGCCTACCTCATCAATGGCATCACACGCAAGATTCCCTTGAGTCGGGTGCTGTTTGTTGTAACAAGTACTGGCAGTCGCGAAGAGGAGGAAAACGACAACACCAACCACGAACGCTTCCGCATTCCTACAGGCAAGTTCTATATAGGTCGGACGGCAGGATTGCTTAATATGTATCTGGGGGCCATCTACGGTTCGGCTCAATATATAGAAGCCTGCTATCAGAACCAGTTGTTCATAAACCGCCAACTGATAGAAAGCAAAAATATCAACATAGGCGACCTGTTACGAAAGTCTCAGGAGTTTCTTTTGGAAATAGCTGGTGTACGCAATGTCTATACATCTCATCAGTTGATGACCAGCGATAGCCCCAAGTTGGAGCGCATTCGAAACGGCTATTGTGTTGAACGCTCTGGCGACCTGATTATCGAGGTTGCACCAGGATGGAAGATTTTCAACGAAGATACCAAAACATCTTACACTTCACGTTATGCTTTGGCTCAATTCCCCATCATTTTTTACGGAAATGAGCTATCGTCACAACGTGTAGAACGCCCTGTTACGACGGAACAGATTGCCCCTACCGTGGCACGCTGCATCCGCATCCGAGCCCCCAATGCCTGTCAGGCAGAACCGCTTTTTTAAAAGTAAAAAGGTAAAAAAGTAAAAAGGTAAGCAGAAGTACGGATTTTTTTTCGTACCTTTGCACGCAATTATTAAAAATAAGGTAAGAGAAAGCAAATAAATTAGTTGTAAATTGTAAAATAGTAAATTATAAAGATATGAATTTCAACAAGTTTTTACGTTCGTTGTTTGGCGACAAGTCGTCACGCGACATGAAACTCATTCAGCCCCTTGTAGAGAAGGTAAAGGCCGTGTATCCTGAGGTTCAGAAGCTCAACAACGATCAACTGCGCCAGCGCACCAAGGAGATTCAGCGCCAGGTGCAGGAGTCTGCCCAGAAGCAGAAAGAAGAGATTGACAAGCTGAAAGCCACCATCGAAGACACACCTATCGACGAGCGTGCAGAGATTTTTGCTCAGATAGACAAGTTGGAGAAGGAAGTGCTCGACATCTACGAGAAAGCCCTCGACGAGGTAATGCCCGAAGTCTTCTCAATCGTGAAGGAGACTGCTCGCCGTTTTGCCGAGAACGAAGAGACCATCGTCACGGCTACGGATTTCGACCGTGAATTGGCAGGCGACCCACGCAAGGACTTCATTACCATCGATGGCGACAAGGCCATCTATCATAACCACTGGACAGCCGGAGGTAATGACCTGAAGTGGGAAATGGTACACTACGACGTACAGCTGTTTGGTGGTGTCGTTCTGCATCAGGGTAAGATTGCCGAGATGGCTACGGGTGAAGGTAAGACGCTGGTAGCTACCCTACCCGTCTTCCTGAATGCACTGACTGGCAATGGTGTTCATGTGGTTACAGTGAACGACTATCTGGCTAAGCGTGACTCTGAATGGATGGGTCCGCTCTATATGTTCCACGGTCTTTCTGTCGATTGTATCGATAAGCACCAGCCTAACTCTGAGGCTCGTCGCAAGGCTTATCAGGCTGATATCACCTTTGGTACGAACAACGAGTTTGGTTTCGACTATCTGCGTGACAATATGGCCATCTCGCCCAGCGACTTGGTACAGCGTGCCCACAACTACGCCATCGTCGACGAGGTTGACTCTGTGTTGATTGACGATGCCCGTACACCGCTGATTATCTCTGGTCCCGTGCCTAAGGGCGACGACCAGATGTTCGAGGAGTATCAGCCACTGGTTGAAAAACTGGTAGGTGTTCAGAAACAGTTGGCAACGCAGTATCTGGCCGATGCCAAGCAGAAGATTACAGAGGGTAACCGTCTGATTGAATCTGGTCAGAAGAAGGAAGGCCAGCAGATGGTCGACGAAGGTTTCCTGGCTCTGTATCGTTCTCATAAGTCCATGCCAAAGAACAAGCCCCTCATCAAGTACCTCTCTGAGGAAGGTATCAAGAGCGGTATGCTGAAGACTGAGGAGACTTATATGGAGAACAACAACCGTCGTATGCCCGAGGTGGTAGAACCTCTCTACTTCGTGGTCGACGAGAAGCTGAACTCCTGCGACTTGACAGATAAGGGTACTGCCTGGCTGGCTGGTCAGGTAAACGATAAGGACCTGTTTGTATTGCCCGACATTACATCCCAGCTTTCTGCCCTTGAGGGCGAGACCAGCCTCACGGACGAAGAGCGCATCAACAAGAAGGATGAGATGCTGCAGCACTATGCCGTACAGTCGGAGCGCGTACATACCCTGCAACAGTTGCTGAAGGCCTATTGTATGTTCAACAAGGACGACGAGTATGTAGTCATCGATGGCGAAGTGAAGATCGTTGACGAGCAGACGGGTCGTATCATGGAAGGTCGTCGCTGGAGCGACGGTCTGCATCAGGCTGTCGAGGCTAAGGAGCACGTGAAGGTAGAGGCTGCTACGCAGACCTTTGCCACCATCACGCTGCAGAACTACTTCCGTATGTATCATAAACTGGCAGGTATGACGGGTACGGCTATTACGGAGGCTGGCGAGTTGTGGGACATCTACAAACTCGACGTGGTCGAGATTCCTACCAACAAGCCCGTGATTCGTAACGATATGGACGACCGTATCTACAAGACCGCTCGTGAAAAGTATCGTGTAGTCATCGAGGAAGTCGTCAAGATGCGTAACGCAGGCCGTCCTACGCTGATTGGTACCACCTCAGTGGAAATCTCTGAGCTCTTGAGCCGTATGCTCGATATGTATGTGGATCCTGAAACTGGCAAACGTGAAGGTATTCCCCATCAGGTGCTGAATGCTAAGTTGCACCAGAAGGAGGCTGACATCGTCGCTCTCGCTGGTCAGCAGGATTCAAACGGCAAGGGTGCTGTTACCATCGCCACCAACATGGCTGGTCGTGGTACTGATATCAAGTTGTCGCCTGAGGTAAAAGCAGCGGGTGGTCTGGCCATCATTGGTACCGAGCGTCACGAGTCTCGTCGTGTCGATCGTCAGTTACGCGGTCGTGCTGGTCGTCAGGGCGACCCAGGTTCTTCGTTGTTCTTCATCTCTTTGGAGGATAAACTGATGCGTCTGTTTGGCTCTGAGCGTATTGCCTCCGTCATGGACCGCCTTGGTTTCAAGGAGGGCGAGATGCTGGAGAGTCCGATGATTTCGAAGCAGGTTGAACGTGCCCAGAAGAAGGTCGAGGAGAACAACTTCGGTATCCGTAAGCGTTTGCTGGAGTACGATGACGTCATGAACAAGCAGCGTACCGTTGTCTATTCAAAGCGTCGCCACGCCTTGATGGGTGAGCGTATCGGTATGGATATCTCGAACACCATCTGGGACCGTGTGGTCAATATCATCGAGACGAACGACTACGAGGGCTGTAAGGAACAGTTCATCAAGGTCTTCGCTATGGAGTGTCCGTTTACCAGCGAAGAGTTCATCGAGAAGAGCCACGAGACACTTTGTGAAGAGGTGTTCCAGGTGACGATGGGCAATTTCAAGCGTAAGATGGAACACATCTGCGAGGTGGCCCAGCCTGTCATCAAGCAGGTCTACGAGAACCAGGGTAATATGTACGAGCGTATTGCCGTGCCTTTGACGGACGGTCGCCACATGTATAACATTTCATGTAACCTGAAGGAGGCCTACGAGTCGGAGAGCAAGACGGTGGTCAAGGAGTTCCAGAAGCAGATTCTGCTCCACATCATCGACGAGGCTTGGAAGGAGAACCTGCGCGAACTCGACGAACTGAAGCACTCTGTACAGAATGCCTCTTACGAGCAGAAAGACCCGTTGCTCATCTTCAAGTTGGAGAGCGTGAAGCTGTTCGACAATATGGTAAATACGATGAACAACCGCTCTGTATCGATTCTGATGCGTGCCCAGATTCCTGTCGTTCAGGAGTTGCAGGAGGCTGCTCCTGAAGAGCACACCCAGCGTCAGCAGTACACCGAGTCGAAGCAGAACCTGACACAGGAGCAGATGACCGATCCTAACCAGGCTGCAGCTGCCGCTCAAGACACACGTGCCCAGCAGCCTCGCACACCTATCATCAAGGACAAGTTGCCCGGACGCAACGATCCATGTCCCTGTGGCTCTGGCAAGAAGTTCAAGAATTGTCATGGACGTGGCTTGGTATAATTCATAATTCGTAATTCATAATTATGATTAAGATAGAGAATCTGAAGAAACAATTCGGCGAGACATGCGCCTGCGATATTCCCTCGTTTACCATTAACGACGGGGATATCTTGGGACTTGTCGGCAACAACGGAGCTGGTAAGACCACCCTCTTCCGCCTGCTCCTCGACCTGCTCAAAGCTGATGAAGGCACAGTTAGCTATTTATTTCCATCGCCCAATGGAGAGGGATTAGGGAATGAAGCTATCAATCCTGCGGAGTCCGAAGCCTGGAAACAATATATTGGTGCCTACATCGACCAAGGTTTCTTGATTGACTTCCTGACCCCTGAGGAGTATTTCGCTTTCTTGGGCAAGATTTCAGGCATGACACAGGCTGAGGTTGACGAGCGTCTTGGACAGTTCGAACGTTTTGCCAATGGCGAGATTTTCGGTCAGAAAAAGCTTATCCGCAACCTTTCGGCTGGTAACACCATGAAGGTTGGCATTATCTCTGCCCTCCTACGCCAGCCCAAGACAGTCATTCTCGACGAGCCTTTCAACTTCCTCGACCCCACGAGTCAGCTGGTGTTGAAACACCTGTTGCGTGACTATGCAGCCAATACGGGTGCCACCATTATCATCTCCAGCCACAACCTGCAACACACGATAGACATCTCTACGCGTATTGCACTGTTGGAGCACGGACAGATTATCCGCGACCTTCCCAATCAGGAAGGCTCTGCCAACGCCGAACTGCAAGAATACTTCGGCGCAGAATAATTCCTTTAATCCCCTACTCCACACTTCATAATAAATTGAGGTTGCCCCGTCGGGCAGCCTCAATTTTCGTTTAGATAATCATATACTTCACTTCGGCTGTAAGTCAGCATATTCGTGAGCTACGTTGATGATGCACGGACAATCCTTATGGGGATTTAGGTCGTGATGTCCAACTATCACGGCGCGGGGGTAACGCTCATGCAGCTCTTCGAGTAGCCTGCGGAGTGATGCTTTCTGTGCCTCGGTACGCGTGTCGGTGGGTTGACCACGGATGTCCAGACCACCCTCGTAGCATACGCCTATCGAGTATTTATTGTGGTCCTGGCAGTGCGCGCCTATCATCCATTCCGGTCTGCCTGGCTCTATCGTTCCGTCACGACGGATGACGTAGTGGTAGCCAATGCCGAGCTTGAACCCTCGCTGGCGATGCCACGTGTCTATCTGAGCGGCCGAACTCTGCTGGTCGGGGCGTACCGCACTGCAGTGAATAACGATTAATGTTATTGTTCTCATAGTGTTTCTGTTTTAGAAGACAACTGAAACAACTTTAACAACTATCTGGAATTGTTGTCCTATGTTGTCCATGTTGTCTTTTATTATTTAACCACAGCTCTGTACCAACACTGTTGAACTAATGGCCGTCAGGATTGTTATCGCGACCTGAATTATCGCTCTCCATGTCTCCTTCTTCATCATACATCATACATCTTACATCATACTTCTTACATCTTACATCGTTTAATCTTCGTCTTCGCCGTTTCCGTTGCCACCGCCGCCGTTGTCGCCGCCTGTGTTGCCACCTGTGTTCGAGCCTCCGTTACCCGTAGATCCGTTTCCCGTGGTTCCACCATTGCTGGGTGCATTTGAGGTGCCTGCTACAGCATTGCCACGGGCCTCCTCAAAGGCAACATCCTTTACCAGCGTCTTCGCGTTGACATACTTCTGGACAATCTTGCCGTTCTTCTCGGATGAGCCCGTCACGATGCGCTCAATCTCAGGCTGGAACAGTACACGGCGCGAGGTAATGGTCGATGCCGTGCAGTTGTCGGGGGCTGTCACGCCGATACTGGAGAAGCCGACCTTGAAGATGCCGACACCTGCCAGGCGTATCTTCTGACCCATCTCCAGGAAGTGCTTCATGGCAGCGCCCAGCTCGTCGAGGGCGGCCTTGATGTCACTGCGCTTCAGTGTGGCCTGTGTCTGGATGAAGTCGGCAATCTCGTCCGTCTCGATGAACTTCTCGTCGTACACGGGCTTGGCATAATACTTACCGTAACTCTTCGCATTGTGCGAATTCTTGTTCTGTGATTTAATGTACTTCTGACTCATAGTCTAATTTTTTAAGAATTAATAATTTAAGAAGACAACTGAAACAACTTTAACAACTATCCGGAATTGTTGTCCTATGTTGTTTTTCTCATTCTGCCGTAGGTCATATCACTTTTGAGTCGTAACTGACGTCACTTGCGGTCGTAGATGCGTCACTTTGCCATCGTTGTCACGATACTTTACCCCCTCAAAGTATCATCGGAACGAGTCGCAGATGACGTAGGAACACCTCGAAGATGACGTCGGCACGGGTTGAAAGTGCCATACCTTGGGCTCACTTGCCTTAACGAGTACAAAGGTACTACATTGAGGAAGGGCGATTTCCGTTTCCTTCCGTTTCCTCCACGTTCTTCCCACTATTTCCCAATACTCCCGATATACTATAATAAAAGAATGTGCAAAGAACTACAAGCCGGAGACTTTCACGGCAGATTATCGTATTGAAAATAGACAGTTTGTGTAAAATATCGTATTCTACAACAATATTTTTATGTAAAATATCGCGTTTTACGATTTTTCTTTGTATTTTTGCACGCAAAAGCGAACACATATGATTGACAAAAGAACATTGGAATTCATCCTCACAGACCAACAAGAGGAATTGGAGACGAGAGCAGACGAAGTGTTGTGTCACAGACAGGAAGAGCAGTTTGTAGATACCAAAAGCACCCAAGCCCAAGTAGTCATTGGTGTCAGAAGAAGTGGCAAGTCCACTCTTTGCTATCAGGCATTGCAAAGCAAAGGGTTGAAATACGCATACGCAGACTTTGACGATGAACGGCTAATAGACCTTCAGGCAAACCAACTAAACGATGTCCTGGAGATTCTGTATAAGATTTATGGCGACTTCCAGTATCTGTTTCTCGACGAGATACAGAACGTGGAGGGCTGGCACCTGTTCGTAAATCGTATGCTCAGAAAGAAGATGCACGCCATCATCACGGGTTCCAATGCCAAGTTGCTCAGCGGCGAGTTGGCCACGCATCTTTCCGGTCGTAACAAGGAGATACCGCTTTATCCTTTTTCCTTCAAGGAGTTCTGCCAGATGAAAGAGGTGGATACAGATAGGCGTACTACAAAGGCAGAAGCATTCCGAAGGGCTGCTTTCGACGAATACCTGAAGCAGGGTGGATTTCCTGAACTGCTGGCCATTGGCGATAGCAAAGGCTATGTCAGCACGCTTGTCGAGAATATCCTGAAACGTGACATTGAACAAAGATACAAGATTACCTATAAGGCGGCTTTCGAGCAACTTGCCCACCACCTGCTCAACGTATCTCCTGCCATTGTTGTCACTACCGACCTGGCCAATCTGTTCCATTTCAAGTCAGAACACACAGCAAAGAACTATGTGAAGTACCTTAAGGAGGCTTATATGCTGATAGGCATACCGAAGTACTCACAAAAGAGCAAACAGAGAACTGTGCAGGAGAAAGTCTATGCCGTTGATGTGGCCATGATGGATCAGCGTGAGAATGCTTTTGCTGGAGAGAACTTGGGGCATCGCCTTGAAACTATCGTGGCTATACATCTTATTAGGAAATGCAAGGCAGATGGACTGGATGTCTATTATCTGAACGATCGTTCCGGTGAATGTGATTTTGTGGTATGCAAGGGTAATAAGGTGCTTCAGGCCATACAAGTGTCATACGACATTTCTGCCGAGAAGACACGCAAGCGAGAAATAAACGGCCTGCTGCTTGCTGCCAGACAAACAAAATGCGAGAACCTGTTGCTACTCACCGACCATGAAAGTGAAGACATTGAACAAGACGGCCATCAAATGAAAATTCAGCCAGTCTATGACTGGTGTATTGAATTAGGTCTGTAATGCCCTCACTCCCCCATGTCGATATAGAAAAGAATAGCACCCCGAAGTACTCAGTGTTACTTCGGGGGGCGCTATAGTTTATTCGTATCGAACAGCCTAATTACGGCTTACGATTCTTATATGCTGCTAAGGCACTTATATTTGCACATATCAAAGAAAATTCTTTGCAGGAATATGGCGTATTACATTGTCATCGCCACAAACAATGACATCCTCATTATTCTTGGCTTTCTCTTCTAGCATCTCACGTTCTGCTATCTCGAGCCCACGAGTTATCTTCTCTACCATTTGTTTATGCTCAGCGTTTGACATATTCTTCTAATTTTTTATATAAATGCCTATCTTCCATATCTGGCTGCAAAGATAGCAATTATTTCTCAGATTATCAAATAATCGGCATTTTTTTGATTATTTATCGTCACTCCCCCACGTCGATGCAGAACTTTTCGGTAATGAAGCGGACGATGTGGGGTGGGAGCACTTTCATGTGGGGCTGCATGCCCATCGTCTCCAGTTCTTTCAGGAAGGGCTCGCACCAACTCATCAGGGTCTTCGTGGTGACGCCCGCACTCTCAGCCAGTTGTTGTTTCGTCATTGCTCTCATAAAAACTTCATTAATTGTGCATTGTGCATTATGCATTGTGCATTGCTAACTATCATGTTTTCAGTGCCTAAGTATCATACTTACGGAGGCTAAACATCATACTTTCGGGACAGGTCTATGCCTGTTATGAAGGATATGAAGGATAGAAACACAACTTTTATATAAAGGAAAACATTTGGCCTGGGACAAAATAATTTCCTATAGGGGAAAGTTGCAAAAAGTTCCTTCATATCCTTCATACGTCGTTCGATTAGCGTCAGTGACTCCGTTTGTCAGAATGGCAGAACGCCCTCCTGCGGGGTGCTGTCCTCGTGCTCCTGTGTCTCGGTCATAGCCAGCGTGGCCTGTATCTGGTCGAGGGGTATCTGATAGACCTCGAAGAAGTTGCCCTGCATGGTGTGTACCTTCCTGAATCCCAGGCTTGCCATGATGATGCCCACCTTGCGCGTCGATAGTCCGCGACCCACCACGCCGCCGTTCAGATACTGACAGATCATGCCCGAGTTCATCAGCGTGACCTTCTCGTCCGCCGACGGCTTGCGCAGCCGCGAGCGTATCAGTTGCTCCTCGTCGCTCTCTATGCGGAACGCCTCGTTCTGCCGCTCCACGCGCCGCTGCTCGTCGGGGTCGAACCAGTAGCGGAAGCCCTGCCGCAGTTCGTCGCGCAACTGGGCGTAGAGTTGGTCGTGGTTGAGTGCCCACGTGCGAGGGTCGTCTATGTGGCTCACCTTATGGCACAGCCATCGGCGGTTGCCCGTCTCGTCGCTGAGGAACCGCTCCTGATTGCCCGATCCGCAGAACGATGCCAGTCGGTGCTTTTCCTCGCGGAACCGTGCGTAGGGCCGTCGCTCCTTCACCTTCTCGCTCGTGGCCAGTGCCTTCAGTTCGCTGATGTCGCGCGGGCTCTGCAGGTCTATCTCCTCAATCTCCACCAGACAGTTCTCGGCCAGAGCCAGGTGGTCGTCCTTCGACGAGAACGAGTTGTGGGCGTTCTCCCAGAAGTATATCCTGAGCGGTGGTGGCAGCAGGTGACGGAAGAAGGTGGTCTTATAGATGCCCTGCGAGCCGATAAGCACGAAAATCTCGTGGTTCGACGACAGGTCGCTCATCCATGTGGCCACCGACGCCACCAGCCATTTGTGCAGCGTCCATTCGAAATAGGACGGGGCTTCACCCCTGACGTATGCGCACAGTTCCTTCACACGGTCCTGTCCGTCCCACGGTGGCAGTGCCTCGATATACTCGCGCACGGGATGGGACAGTCGCGAGAAGTCGGAGTTCAGCACGTCGCGCACGTCCTGTTTCAGCACGCGCTTGGCCGTGTCTGCCGCTATCTGTCCGCGTATCGAACAGAGCACCCGCTCGTCCAGTTGCTGCCACTCCGCCGTGTCCTTCTTGCGGAATAACGTCTGGTCGGTAATGAGGTTACACACCACTTCCACGTGCTGGCCGAGCCACTCGCGAATCTCGGGCAGGGTGATCATCGATGTCTCCTTGGCCTTGCGTGCCTGCCGGTTCAGCCGCCAAGTGCCGTGCTCCTGCGTCTTCTTGTAGCAACTGCGGATGGTGGCCTCGCGCTGCTTCCCCTCGTAGTCGCTCCACTCCTGCGCCGCCCACCCGAGGAGTTCGTCCAGGTCTGCACCGTAGCGGTTGAAGAGGAACGCCGCATGCATCACGTAGTCGTGGTGGTGACCGCTCTGATACACCATCTGCCGCTTCTGCAGTGCCTGTTCCACACGGGGCCACGCCTCGTCCACCGATACCGTGTGGGTGCCCGCCGCATACTCCTTGCGGGGCTTGCCGCGCTCCTTGTCGCCCGAGAAGTTGGCCGCCAGTATCTCCTCGTCGGTGATGACAAACGGCTCCGCCTCCCAATTCACATATACCTCGTCGTCGTGAGCCAGTCCGCACAGCCGCGAATAGTCGCCACACTGTGCGTCGTAGGCATGACCCACTAACTCGGCAAAGTACGCGTTGCCCTTCAGGAATGCCGCCGGCCATGAGGTAGCATCTATATGCCCTTCCGCATCTTCCCGCACGTAACGGTAGATGGCTCGTAACCCCTCACCGCTGACGGTGCGATACGCAAGTAGTGTGTGGGGGTCTGTCTTCAACTTCTCAAAGGCCGCATCTACGTTGGGGATATGGTCAATGTCGCACAGCGCCAGCCCCGTAAACCCCAGCACATTCGCCGCCCCGCGTCCGTTGCCGTCGAACAGCACGCCGATGGACACCGCCGGCATCAGTTTACGCTTCACCTCCTCGTCGGCCTTTTCCTTTCCCAGCACCCCGGCCATCTTCTGATAACTCTCCGTCTTGCTGGTCACGCCGCTGTCGTGGCGTATCAGCCGCACCACTTCCTCCAGTCCCACCGCCTTGCTCGGCACGCTGGTCAGACACTGGAACAAACTTACTTTCTGTTGAATCATAACTTTCATTAGTTTTCTGCGCTACGAAGTTACGAAAAATAAAAAACTCCGGCAAAAATTGTCGGAGTAGTGAGTCATTTTTGGAACATTTGGAACTATTTTTGGAATTGGAGTTCCAATTTTTGGAACTCGTTTAGCAGTTCCTGACCCAGATTGGCATACTGCGACGATGCGCCGTTCATTACCCAGCCGTCGGGCATTCCAGTCAGTTTGCCGCTGCGAATGGGCTTGCACACCGCATCATAGGTGCACTCATACTCGGGCTTTCTCTGCCAGGGCCATTCCTTCACCTCGCGCACGAATTGGCGTATGCCGCCCGTATAGCCCTTCATCTGATAGACGCGATACACCACGGCCCATGCCGTACTCGCCCACCAGTAGCCCTGCGCCATTGTCCGTTCTACAGCCCTTGCCATAGCCTCAGGCGGTGGAGTCACTGAGGTTGGCTCCTCACTCCCTTCGTTGGGGTGGGCTCCAATATTTATTTGCGTCTCTACATGCTGTCCGCCAGAGGCGACATACACTATTTCGATTTTGCTGCCGTGGTTGATATGACCTGTCCTGTGCATTTGCTCCAGCAGTTCATTCAACATTTTCAGGACTTCAGCGGGCAGCATACCGCCGAGTCCGCCCAGATTGTCTGGATCTTCATCTTTGTACTTCATATTCTGTAATTGATAAAATATAATAGATATCAATGTCCTAAAAAAAAGGATGCGGGGCGATAGCGGCAAGAACATCTACTCACAGGTATTACCACACACCTTAGCACAGATGGATACCGCTAAAGCCCACACCCATATTGCTATGCGATGTGAGCTAACAGCAGTCTTCCCGTGCTTCATCTCTTGTGGTAATTTTGTGAGTAGTACAGAAAGCTGTCGCTCTATCTACTATATTCTAAGGTGCAAAGATACTGCAATTTGGGCAAAACACAAAACAAATTCTGCTTTTTCCGCAAAAATGCAGCCTTATCTATGGCTTATGTCAAAGATAAATGGTATCTTTCGCGCATCCAGTAATCTTATGGACTTAATCCTTTATTTGTTTTTTGTCGTTTCATTTCAATGTATGATTACTATTAATTTTATAATAGGGCAGCGTCTGCACGAGGCAGACGACTGCCCATCAGAATGAGAGAGATTCTATAGTCGGTTACGCTCGCTTTGTCCTGCATGGCTACCCTTGTAGCGGCTGCGGGTAGCATTGAATTTCCAGGAAAGATCAATGCCGATGCGTCGGGAGTCGCGATATTCGCGGAATTGGGTACGAACGTTGATACCACCGTAAGCTGTCATCTCCGTATAGCGGGTGTGGAGGATGTCGTTAGCAAGGACGGCTATGCTGAGGCTCTTGTCCTTTAGAAACTGGCGACTTAGCCGGAGGTTTATCCCACCTGAAGTCTTCCTCTGCGAGCAGCCCGACTCTTGATAGGGTGTCAGTTCCATTTTGATGTTTAGTAGCCAGCTCGGTGGCAGTGATAAGGTATTGTCAAGATTGAAGTAGGTACAAAGCCCATTCCATTGATGTGTGATACCGATGGCATCCAAATCTTGATTGCTGAAATCGAAACTTGCCGTGTAATTCATCTGCCAGATGCCTATCTTTGGCGTGATGTTTATTTGTAATCCGTAATCCTGCCTCTTAGGTAAGTTACGGCGGTCGTCGAGAATAACGCCTGGGTGGTTTGTGTCATCGTATGCTGTCTGAAAAGAATAGTTGGTGTTCTTAATGTATGAGTAATACAGTTCAGCGTTAATCCATCGGTAGTTAGTCGTCCATGAGAAATAGTGAGTTGTTGTCGGGCGAAGGTAAGGGTTGCCCGTTTGGTACTCGTATTTGCTGCGATAGTTGATGGCAGTGCTTAGAGTGGAATAAGAGGGATTACGGCGGAAACATTGGTAACTGAAGGTGTGCGTCCACCGCTCTGTGCGGTAGTTAAGAGAGAGGCGTGGGATGAGCACATGGTAGTCAGGACTCTGCTCGGCATCTTTATGGCCGTTGGTTTCGTAGTCATTGTGTTCGTTCTGCCAGCGCAATCCGGCATTGAGCTTGAACTTCTTCACTTGCAGGGCGTAGTTGACGAATAGTGACCACGTCGTAGTCTGCTGGTGTACGCTGTTGTCGGCAGAGAAACCACTTTGGGTGAAGTCGCTCTTGCGGTCTACTCCTGATACTTCCTCGCCGAAGGTCAGGGTACCGTTAGGAACTGGTGCTGTGACGACGAGTTTCTCAGCCAGCAGGTTGTTCTTGGTCAGTGTCTTGCTGTTAACGCCTTTCTCGCCAACAGTGCCACCTTCCATATCACTCTCGGAATGTCCACCGTAATAGTCGGCACTGAAATCCAACTGCCACTTGCCGATTTCTCCAACGTAGTATACATTAACGGCATGCTCCATTTGAGGCTTTAGAGAAGTCACCGTTTTGTTGGTTTCTGCTTCCAGGAAATGACCGTTAAGCCATACCTGCTCATCGGTCTCTTTGCTGCTTGTCGCATCGGAGATATAGTTGTTAGCGGTGTAGGTCAGACCGACGGAATGTTTCTCCGATATCTCCCAATTCCAGCCGAGATCAGCAAAGTAGTAGTTATAGCGGTTGAGATAGGTGGCATCTTTCTTGAAATCCCAGATGGACGATGCCTGCAGTTGGTCATCGCCAGTAAAGGTAATCATCTGGTTGTTGCTTGTAAGATACCCACGAGCGAAGAAATCCATGCCGTTGTGCAGACGGTAGTTCAGAGCAATGTTGCCATTGGCATAGCATTCCTTGCCTTGGCGGTAGGCAGCGGAGAAGTTTCCACTCCATCCCTCACCTGCTTTACGGGTAGTCTTCAGTCGGATGACAGAGGTGACTTCTGCTCCATATTCTGCGCCGGGATTAGTGATAATCTCTGCAGACAGAATCTCGTCGGCACGGAGGCGGTCGAGTTCCTGTATGTCGCGAACTTTTTTGTTGTTGATGTAGATTTCAGGTTTACCGTGTCCAGCAACGGTTCCGTCACTCATCATTAGGGGCAGATGGGTGAGCATTTCCGTGACGGAACCGAATTGCTCCAAAGGTGTACCCTGAATCAAGACCTGCAATCCTCTGTCTGTAGGGGTATAAAGCGGTCTATGACCTTTCACCGTTACACCTTTCAGCGTTTGCGCTTCTGGCTGTATCCGTATTGTTCCAACTTCTGGCTGATTGCAGAGTTTATAGACGGTCTTGAAACCAACGTAGGAGATGCGGGCGAGAACTATAGGCTGTTCGTATGGAATAGCGAAGTAGCCGCTTTCGTTGCTAACACCACCACTGAGCAAAGTGGAGTCAGTGGGATTGAGGATGGCAACATTAGCGTATGCCACTGGCTGGCCCTGTTCGTCGATGATGGTACCCGTCAAATGGCGGTCGGTCTTGTGGGTACACTCCACGAAAATCTCATGTTCACTGCTTTTGATAACTCGGATGGGATAGAACCCGATAATCTTGAAAATGGCATCAGTCAGTTTCTCATGCTTGATATTTGTCGTAACCTTAAAATCCTCCAACTCGTCGTATATGAAATTAACAACGTATTCTCGTTGCAGGTCATTAAGTTCCATCAATGCCTTCGACATCGACACATTATCATAGCGTCGGGTAATACGCTGGGCCAAAGCCAATATAGTCACAAGGCAGAGCGCACAGATGGTAGTTAATCTTTTCATGGTCATTGTTTGGGACTACAGGTTTGTATGTCTGCTGTTAGGATGTTATCGTTCAGTTCCAGACTGATTCGCTCGAAGGAATTCATACTTGTTATGGCCTCTTCTGCCGACTGTTGCTTGTTCCAGATATAGAACAACCGCAGAGTCTTGGCTTCCTCGCTCTTCCAGTTCAGCGTTAGCCCGTAATAGTCAGACATATCGGTTAATATCTGTTCGAGTGTGGCTTCATCGTAACGTACCACCTTGGAAGGTATGGTGTCTATTTTTAAGGTGTCTGCTGGCAATTGGTGCGGATTAGCATTTGTAGTCTCTTGGATTGGGGGGTGTGACTCTACACCTGCATTGGAAACATGGCGTATGATATGGATAGCGGCAAAGGCGATACCCGACATCATCAGTATGCCGATAAATGTAGCTGCTATCTTCAACCAACTGCGCTCCTGCTTCTGCTCTGTCAGATGAGTTTGTGCGAAACGCTGCCATTCTGCATCTACATTGTTCTCATTGCTTTGCTCGTTTATCATTGCCTGTTTCAACTGCGCTGTGGCTTCCATCAGTTCACGCATTTCGGGATCATTAAGCATCGTCTGCAATGCCTGCTCTGAGAACTGTTCAGGATGCTCCTGCATGTCCAATAGCAACTGGATTTTCGCGTCTTTATCCATAGTCTTATTTCTTTTGATTGTTATACTCCTTGATTGTATTCATGGCCTTGGCCAGATGTTTATAGACCATCACGCGGCTGATGCCCAACTGGTCAGCAATCTCCTGATACTTCATGCCGTCGATATGCCTCATATGGAACACCATTAAGGTTTGTCCTGAGAGATGGCGCTTTGCGAAAGACATCATCTGCTGATACCATTGCTTAACAGACGTATAGGAAAAAGCGTCATCGTCTGTCGCTACGTTCTGTTTCATCTCCAACGTATAGGCATGTTCGAACTTTGCCCTCACATCCTTGTGCTCCAGCAGATTCAGGCATCGGTTCCTGACACTTGCCAACAGATAGCCCTCTATGTTCTTTGGTAGGACGTCATTTTTTATCAGCATGGCAAACACCTCACTCACCACGTCGCGCGATTCCTCGTCGTCGTAGAGCATCCGTTTTGCCAACCGTATCATCTGGCCGTAGTGCTGTCGGAACAATATTTCTATCTCTTCTTTCTTCATTCTATTCTTATAGACAGGAAAGGAACCGTAAAAGATAACCAATAAACTAACTTTTTTCAAAATTGGTCAAAAAAAAGCACTTTTGTTGATCCCTTCATCAACAAAAGTACATATTTACTCGCAAATGTTACGTCTCATGCTGCGACTTTTACAGATCATTAAAAAGATTAGACTGCTGAACAATACAGGGATCAACATCATGTTATTTTATGCGAATTCTTTGATTAATCCACCCCCATACACCATTCCTCTCCCCCTCACTGGCGAGAGGGATGTTTCGTTTTGGCGATATAGTGTCAGATGTTTCATTTCAGTAATTTAATGCAAGGGCGAGCAGTGCGGTGATGATGGATTTCTTGTTCATAAAAATATTTCTTGTTTAGAATGATTATTCCGGATTATTTTTGTAACTTTGCAGCCGAGAACATAAAGATTACGATTATGAATCCTACAATTGACACATATCGGTTGACAAGTATGGAGGAGCCTTCAGATGCTGTGCTTTCACAGTTGATGAAGGAGGCTGCCGAGGAGGCTAAACGTACAAATGAAGAGGCTACCAACCGCTTCTTTGAGCAGATGCGAGAGGATGCGCAGAAGATTTCAGCCACATGGTAGCCACTGTTCACAAGCCCAGTTGGGTTCATACGATAATCCCTTAATCCACCCCCATACACCATCCCTTTCCCCCTCACCGGTGAGAGGGATGTTTCGTTTTGGCGATATGGTGTCAGATGTTTCATTTTTTTATCATACACCATAAACCCACGAGCACTAAAGGAATGCTCAGCAACTGTCCCATATCAAGAAACATACCCTGTTCGAAATCCACTTGTTCTTTTTTTAGGAATTCACGAAGAAACGAAAGGTAAATATTGTTGCGATACAGTATCCGAAATAGAATCCCGACCCAACAGCGATAGGTGATGTCGTCATCATGTGTTGGGATTTGCGCCAATACTGATAAAGGAAAACGCCAATGGCAAAGATTAGAAGGTAGGCCAAAGCTTCATAGAGTTGTGCCGGATGATGTGGAACCAGTTCTCCGTTTACCATCGCCTCTTGGCTATGGAAGATAAAAGCCCACGGCACATCGGTAGTCTTTCCGATGATTTCAGAATTCATAAGGTTGCCCAGACGAATACAACAAGCCGTGGCAGGAGCGGCAAGGGCGACATTATCCAACACCATCATGGGTTTGAGATTTTCCTTCCTCCAATAGAATGCCAAAGCGACGAAAAAGCCTATAGTGCCACCGTGTGAAGCCAATCCCCGATAACCGATATACGACCATGAGCCGTTATCCTGTATATGAATGGGCAGGAACATCTCGATGATTCCCTTTCCGCTGGTCAGGAAATAATCTGGCTGATAAAAGATACAATGCCCCAGACGTGCTCCGGCAAGTACACCAATAAAGCAATAAAAGAACTGAGGGTAAAGTTTCTCTTCAGGTATTCCCTGCTGTTTGTATAGATGTTTAACAATCATATAAGCAATCATCAAACCAAACATCCACAACAGAGAATACCACTTTAAAGAGATTATTCCTACACGAAAAACCTCT
>JAFVHO010000010.1 GCA_017474485.1 Prevotella sp. | reverse complement strand
TAGACCAACATCTTCACCAGATGCCTGGAGCTGAGAGTGAGCTGAAGTAGCTGTTAACAGATCGAGGTAAGGAGTTGGTGTGTTGAAGATAACGTCACCCTTACCATGCTTACCGATTCCCCATCCATCGAGAATCATCAAAAGTGCTTTCTTTGCCATAATATTTATCTATTTTTTAACGTACGTTTCCTAAATCGGGTGCAAAGGTACAAAATTTATTTGTATGGCCGTTATTATGAAGATTCTTTTTTGCATAAATTTGGATTTTTCGAAAATAGTATGTATCTTTGCGGCGGAAACTAAATTCTATCATTAAGATTATTGATAACCTATGAGACTATCAGCGAATTCAAGAAAAAATATGATGGTTATTTTCCTGTTATTGCTGGTGGTTATGGCAGTAGCAATAGGGGTTGCTGTATGGATCATTGTGCAGCAGCCACAAACACAGGAGACACATAACAAAGTGCCAGTTCAGCACAGCTATGTGAAAATAAGCGGCTTTGACGAAAAACGCTATCCTACACCGAACTATGATAGAACTCGGAAGAACGAGGTGGTGGGCATCGTGCTGCACCATACAGGTGAGCCGACAGTAGAGGAATCGCTGGAAATTCTGACGTCGCCAGAAAGGAAGGTAAGTACGCACGTAGTGATAGATACGGACGGCACGCGCTACGTGATGGCCGACCCTGATGTGGTAACTTTCCATGCTGGACTTTCCATGTTGTTTGGCAGGGAACATTGCAACTATTGCACTATCGGCATCGAGTTTCAGGGCAATACATTGGTAGCGCCCCTGACAAACGAGCAAATAGCCAGTGCCATAGAGTATTTAATGCCTATCATAGAGGCTTATAAAATTCCGTTGAACCATATCGTGACACACGAAATGGTGAGGAATGCCTATAGAGCACAGTATCCTGACAAACGCTGCGATATCAAGGTGGACATCACGCCCCATGAATATGCGCATTTCATGGGGACGCTATGTACCTATCTTTTAATTAAAGACAAAATCTGCAAGCCAGCATAGCGACTTCTCCTTCGTGTCCGACTTGAATACGAAGAAGATGGCATGCTTTCCTGCCAACTGACTGGGATTGTCGATGTCGGCAGTCAATTCTGTGAGTTCCTTTGGCATGTTGGCCTTCAAGTCTATTTGCCCAATCTTCTTGCCGCCTTGTGAAATCCACGGGCGGTCTATCATAATCTCAATGGTGCCATCGACTCCCTCTGGGTTAAGGCGCAGACAGAGCTGAAGCTTATCGGACAATTTAGCTGCATCGAAGTTGAAGTACTTATACCCCACGATGGATCCGTCGGTATTGTTCACTACAAAATTGGTATTGTTACGAATGTCGTAAGGTGCATCGAACTTGTCGCTGTCGCCATAGCCAGATGCCACATAAGAGCCAAAGAATGTGTTGTTTGGCCACTCGTGGGTGGCAGGCTTCGGACCCGTGTACCAGCAGGCAATACCTGCCGAATGACGCTCAAAGGGGTTGAGGCCGTTCAGGGCAAAGCCTTGGCTGTTGTATTCGCCCTCGCTAATCTCCACCTTGCCGCCTTTGCCTTCTTCCACCTTTACGTCGATGGGAGCCACCATAGCCTGACGCGCATATTCGTTAGTACCTGTCTGACGATGATAGAACACATACCACTGGCCATTGATCTCGCAGATAGAGCCGTGCGTGTTGCCGTCTGGGGTAGCTGAGGCAATAACATTACCCTGTTCGTCCTTCTCACGGGCACGACCATCGATGATGGTGCCACCATAAGTCCAAGGACCTAAAGGATTGTCGCTATAGCAGTAGGCGAGGGTATAGTTTGAAGAAGGTAAGCCAAACTCGCCTTCCTCCGTGAAACGACTGTAAATAAAGACGTACTTATCCTTGATTTTACGGATGCTGGAAGCCTCGAAGAACTTGAAACGACCCTCCTGATAGCGCCCAGGAATCATATCCTCTACAATCTTTGTGCTCGGTTTTACAGTAGCCATCGTCGTGGGGTCGAACTCGGCAGCGTAGGAGCGCTCGAACCCCCAGTAGCCATAGACGCGTCCGTCGTCATCGACGAAGACAGCGGGGTCGAACTGCAAGACACCATCTACCTTGTTGGGATCGTCCTTGCTCCAGTTGCACACCTCGAAGGGTCCGTCAGGTCTTGAACTCTTCGCAATCAGTCCGTTGCGCATACCCGTCTGGTCGTTGGGGAACAGATAGTAGGTCTTTTTGCCATCCTTGTCCGTTACCAGCGTCACGTCTGGCGCATACAGCACATCGGCAGTACCAGCTGAGTCGAAAGGTTCACCCTTGGCGTTCTTGTCTACCACGAGAATCACACCATCATAGCGCCATTTATTGAGGCTGTCAACGGAGGCTGACCATACCACTTGGTCGCGACCACAATATTCTGTCACCAGATTGTCGTGCGAACCATAAACATAGACGCGGTACTTCCCTGGCTGGTTAGGGTCTTCAAACACGTAAGGCTCGCCGTCAGGGATGTGCTCCCACAAGGGCATATAAGGGTTTCCAACGGTGGTGAGTTCCGTCGCAGCGGTCTCAACCTTTTGGCTACACGCCACGTTCATCGTGATACAGCAAGCAGTGGCAACAATCATACTCAAGTTCTTTGTTTTCATAAATATGTGTTTTGTTATGATTTTGCAGGCAAAAGTACACAATTATTTTGGAATAAGCAACTATTTCGCTCACTAAAATTCGTTTATGAGTGATGACATTTCAGACATTTATACATCTTTAAATAAAGTATATACTTAGAAACAAACTATGAACGTAAAAGAGTTGGAATTGCTTGCGGAGAAGAACCGTAAGCGTCTTGTTGAGGTGGTGTATGCTGCCAAGGCTGGCCACATCGGTGGCGACCTGTCGTGCCTGAACGTGATGACGGCATTGTATTTCCATGTGATGAAGAACCTGAATCCAGCTGAGCCTAAGGCAGCAGACAGAGACCGTTTCGTGTTGTCAAAGGGTCATTGTGTGGAGGCTTTGTATGTGACATTGGAGGCTAAGGGCTTCCTGAAACCTGAAGTGCTCGACACACTGGGTAAGTTTGGAAGTATCCTAAGTGGTCACCCAACGATTGAGGTATCAGGCATTGAGGTTAACTCTGGTGCCTTAGGTCACGGACTAGGCATTGGCGTAGGAATGGCGATTGCTGCTAAGATGGATAAGAAATCATGGAAAACCTATGTGCTGATGGGCGATGGCGAGCAGGGCGAGGGCTCTATCTACGAGGCTGCAATGGCTGGTCACAAGTACGAGCTGGACAACCTGGTGGCTATCATCGACCGCAACCATCTGCAAATCAGCGGCAACACAGAGGACGTGATGCCTATCGACAGCATCAAGGAACGCTGGAGTGCCTTTGGCTGGGATGTCATTGAGATGAATGGCGACTCGATGGAGGACATCGTGAAGACGTTCGATGCCATTGACTATACGAACAAGAAACCTCACCTGTTGATTTCGAACACCACGAAGGGTAAGGGCGTCAGCTTCATGGAAGGCATAGCCAAGTGGCACCATGGTGTGCTAAACGAGGAGCAGTGTCGCGAGGCCGTTGCTGAGATTGAGAATAGAATCGAAAGTATGAACTAATCATAATTACTAATTTCTAATTACTAATTCCTAATTTTAAAAATTATGATAGCTTGTAGAAAACAGTTTACTGACACGTTGCTGGAATTGGCACGTGAAGACAAAGATATTGTTGCCGTAACCACTGACGCCCGTGGTTCTGTGACCTTGGGCGACTATGCCTCGGCCCTGCCTGAACAGTTTGTAGAGTGTGGCATTGCCGAGCAGGATGCAGTGGGCATCTCAGCTGGTTTGGCGCATTCAGGAAAAAAGGTATTTTGCTGTGGTCCGGCCTGCTTTTATGTGGCCCGTTCGCTGGAACAGGTCAAGGTGGACCTGGCATATTCAGAGAATCCTGTCACTATCTTAGGCGTATCAGGTGGTGTGGCCTATGGGGCTCTTGGCGCTACTCACCATTCGCTGCACGACATTGCCGTACTGCGCACCTTCCCAGGTATGACCGTTTGTCTGCCCAGCGACTGGCGCGTCACCAAGAAACTCGTGAAGTTTCTAGTTGATTTCAATAAGCCTTGTTATGTTCGCGTGGGGCGTGCAGCTGTGCCTGATGTCTATGAGAACGACGATTTTGACTTCGAAGTAGGAAAAGCCATTCAGATTTTGGATGGTAAGGACGTCACCATCGTAGCTACTGGCGAGACTGTTTACCACGCTTGGCAGGCTGGTCTGCAGTTGAAGGAGCAAGGCATCTCAGCCCGTGTGCTCGATTGCTCGTGGATCAAGCCCTTTGACGAGGAGGCTATCAAGAAGGCAGCCAAGGAAACTGGTCGTATCATTACCGTTGAGGAGCACTCTCAGTTTGGTGGCTTAGGTGCTATGGTTTGCGAGACCCTGAGTGAAAATCCTGTTCCCGTTCGTATCCTGGGTATTCCTGACGAGAATGTCGTTCATGGCACTAATGCAGAAATCTTTCACCACTATGGCCTTGATGCTGATGGTATCGTAAAAGCTATCCTTTCTTTTATTTAGCAACGGACTTACGCGGACTCAAACGGACAGTCTGAAAAAGTCCGTTGTCGTCCGCTGCAAAAAAACAAAACTATGGCTCAAAGAATCATTGCTATTGACCAAAGTACC
>JAFVHO010000075.1 GCA_017474485.1 Prevotella sp. | reverse complement strand
GTGACCTCGACCTCGGGCGAAGTGGAAGACCCTGAGAACGAGAATGGTGGAACCACGGATTCAGGGAACAACGGATCCACGGAGAACGGTGGCGGTAACCAAAACGGTGGTGGTGACAATGGCGGCGGCAACTCAGGCGGCGGTGACACCCCAGGCGGTAACGGTGGCGACGACGAGGATTGATCAAGAGTTTGCCCGAAAGGGCAACTCTTTTGAATTAAGAGTTAAGAATTAAGAGTTAAGAATTAAGAGTTAAGAGTTCTGATTACTATGAAACGAGAGACATGGAAGACGGTGATTCAGGTCATCATTAGCATTCTGACGGCGGCACTGACCGCATTGGGAACAGCCTCATGCATGAGGTAGCGGGCTGCGCCCTAGTGAAAAGTGAATAGTGAAAAGTGAATAGTGAACGAAGGGGACTGACAGATTTTAAGCGCTGTCAGCCCTTTTTTGTCGTTTTTATAGATGAAAAGACAAAAAAAAAGGGATTATTATGCTTTAATTTGAAAATTTTATGTAACTTTGCAGCAACTGAGGAATAAGTCAATAATTAAAAATAGGAATAATAACAAAACAAAATGACAATGAAACAAATGAAATCATGGGTGCTTGCGGTTACCCTTGTGTGCGGCACAACAGCCTTCATGACTAGTTGTAAGAAAACTAAAACACAGGAAGACAATCCCGCCCAGACGGTGTCAAGTGAAGAACTGATACGCACCTCTCAGAGCTGGGACGGCGTGGAGCTGCCTGACTATTTCCAGGGACGTCCCGAGCTGGTGGCTGTGAAATACGTATTCCCCGCTGGTCAGAAACTGGGATGGCACCACCACCCTGTGATGAACTACGGCATTCTGGTGCAGGGCGAACTGACCATCATAGGTCAGGACGGCAAAGAGAAAGTGGTGCATGAGGGCGAGGCCGTCGTAGAGATGGTAAACACCATCCACCACGGTGAGAACCGAGGCTCGAAGCCCGTCATCCTCTACATGTTCTACCTCTCACAGAAAGACCTGCCACTGGCTGTTCAACACCCAGAGATACCACTGGAATAAATTATGGAATTTCAACTTGACACACACGGAGAAATGCTCATGGAACAGTACCGTGAGCGGATACACGTCTATGAGCGTCTGTCGCACCTGGCTGACGAGGCACTACGCAAGGCCCTCGATGCCCAGCACGTGAAGGTGACAGCCATGGAGCACCGTATCAAGACGGAATCGTCGTTAGCAGGTAAACTGGAACTTAAAGGTGCCAAATACCGCACACTCGACGATGTGACCGACATTGTGGGTATGCGTGTGGTGACGTTCTACAGTGCCGACGTGGACAAGGTGGCTGCTATTGTCAATGAGGTATTCCAAGTGGACTGGAACAATTCTGTCGACAAGCGGAAACTTCACCGCTTAGACAGTTTCGGCTACAATTCGCTTCACTACATCTGTAAGTTACCGAAGTCGGTAGTAGACGATCCCAATATGCCCCTGCTCAATGAACTGCGCTTCGAGATACAGATGCGTACGGCCCTTCAGCATGTGTGGAGTACGCTGGATCATGACACGGCCTATAAGGGCAACGTGAAGATTCCCAATGAGTATCGGCGCCAGTTCAACCGTCTGGCTGGTATGCTGGAGCTGATAGACGAGGAGTTCAGCCGACTGCGCAACACGCTGACCGAATATAGCCGCCAGATGCTGGCATTAGAGGCTTCAGGACGGCTTGACGAGGTGTACCTGAACGTCGACACTTTCCGACGCTACATAGAGGCGCAGCCTTTTGCCCGTCTGAACCAGCGCATTGCCTCCATCAACCAGGCAGAGCTCTATCCTGCGCCTATGATGCCCTACCTCAGAGTGCTTCAGAAGCTGGGCTTTGAGACGCTTGGCGATGTAAACAGGCTTATTGATGAGCACAGCAACGATGCCTATCGGCTGGCCGTCTTGCAATTGGGAACCACCGATCTAGACATTCTTTCAGAGAATATCGGCATACAGAACCTCTGCTATGTCTATGTGCTGAAGCGTGGTGGCGGTCCTGCCGAACTCTGCGAGATTTACGACTGGCTTAACGGCTATGATTCTGGAAACATGGTACTGGCCAAGCAACTGTTTGAACAGGCCAGAACACTCAATTTTATGACTCCATAACACTAATAATAACGAGTAAAGACAAAATAAAACATTATGGCAGCAATCAAAATATTAAGCGTTGACGATGAAGCTCCTTTGGAATTACTGATGAAACAGTACTTCAGGCGCAAGATTCGTAATGGCGAGTATGAATTTTTCTTCGCTCACAATGGTTTGGAGGCGCTCTCCATTCTGTATAACAACCCTGACATCGAGATTATCCTCTCAGACATTAACATGCCCGAGATGGATGGTCTGACGCTGTTGGCTAAGGTGAACGAGATGCGCAATCCTGCGCTGCGCGTCATCATGGTAAGTGCCTACGGTGACATGAAGAACATCCGTGAGGCAATGAACAACGGTGCTTTCGACTTCGCTACGAAGCCCATAGATATGGACGACCTGAGCCTGACGATTGAGAAGGCCATTGCACAAATCAACTATGTCCATGAGTCCATGAAGGAACATGCGCAGTTGGAGTCGCTGAAGAACGACCTGACCACAGCCCGCGACATCCAGCAGTATATCCTGCCGCGTTTATTCCCACCATTCCCTGAAGACATTGACAAAGTGGACATCCATGCCTCGATGGAGGCTGCCAAGGACATAGGAGGAGACTTCTACGACTTTTTCCGTATAGACGATGACCACATCGCCCTGGTGATAGCCGACGTCTGTGGCAAAGGAATCCCCGCTGCGCTGTTCATGGCCGTCAGTCGTACTATTATCCGTTCGAAGGGCATGCAAGGGTGTAGTGCTGAGGCATGTCTGACAGAGTCTAACCATCTGTTGGCCGCCTATTCGATGGACAATATGTTCGTGACTGTCTTCTATGCCATCTACAACATCAAGACAGGTTTTATCACTTACAGCAATGCCGGACATAACCCTCCACTCTTATTGCGACGGGATGGCAGCGTCAGCGAGTTACCCATGTCACAAAATACCATTGTAGGCGTGATTGATGATCTGGAATATCAGAAAGATACCCTTCAACTGGAACAAGGCGATACGTTGTTCATGTTTACGGACGGTGTCACCGAGGCCACAGATACTGAATACAACGAGTTTGGTATTGAGCGTTTGGACAATATCCTTCGCCAGCATGCGAACAGTTCCTGTCAGCAGATCATCGAAGCTGTCAAGACTGGCATCAAGGACTTTGTGGGTGAAGCAGAACAGAGTGATGACATAACGATGTTAGTGGTGAAAAGGAAGTGAAAAGTGAATAGAGAGAAGGTCATCATAGGGGTATTGGGCGTTTTACTGCTGACGTCAATGGCGATAGGGCTTTACACTAACCATGTTAACCGTGAGCGTATCAACGAGTTAGAATCCCAGCTTAGTGTATTGCGCGTACAAGAGCAACGTTCGGCAGTAGACCGCCGTGTGAGCAAACAGATGGAAGAGATAGCGTACGGGCAGCAGGCCCTCTCTGAAGAACGCAGTAAGGAAGCTATCCACCAGTCGGAGATTGCCCAAAAGATGACCATCCTGTCAGAAGCAGAACGGAAAAAGGCCATTGAAGCACAGGGTATAGCAGAAAGAGCAGCTACCGAGGCTATGGCCGCCTACCAGATGGAAGAGCAACAGCGCAGCGAAGCTGACAGGCAGCGCAGACAGGCTGAACACGCCAAACTGGTGGCCGACACATTGAACTATATCTCATTAGGACGTACCCTTGGCGCGCAGTCGTACTCCATCTATCAGACCGGAGAAACGGAGGTTGGCAATATGCTGGCCTACACCTCATACATCTACACCAACGACTATGGTGGCGACCTCTACACACCATCGGTTTTTCAGGCCTTAGCACAGTCGGCAGACAGCCGCCGCAGTTGGAACTGTCATAACGGTAGCATTTCCCGCATCAGTATTATACCGAATAATGGAAAACTGCTGACGGTTAGCACCTACGGCGAGCTATTCACCCACAGCATACAGAACAACGGGCTAGTGACAGACCGCCTGATGAACGATCGGCAATACTGCTTCCGCGATGTGTATGCTGCCAAGAACGGGAAGTGCTATGCCATCAGCAGTACTGGTCATCTAGTCATCATTGACGGAAGCAAGTCCCAGGTCATGATTGTAGAGAAGATTGACAAGCCATTCAATCTGCAAGACATGAACGATGGTAAACAGCTGCTTATCATCGGCGAAAACAGCGTGGCACTTCTCGACATCGCCACAGACAGAATTCTCGGTTCGCGCCATTTGCCATTCCGTATCATGTATAGTGGCAGACGTGACTATAGTCCCCTACTCTTCGACAATCGTGGCGGCATGCACCTGGTTAAAAATCTTGACGACATCACTAACGAGAAAACGGGACTGGAAGGACAAGTCACGGCTTTTGCCAGCAGCAAGAATGAACATATTGCAGCATACGGTATGTACGACGGCACCATCTGGCTGATAGACAGTAATGGTAAAAAGCATAAGCTTGTAGGGCACCTCTCACAGGTGACGAAGCTTAAGCTTAACGGCAAGCGTCTCTACTCTTCCAGCTTCGATGGCAAACTGCTTTTCTGGATGACCAGCGACCAGCAGATAAAACCCATCACGCTGTTCCAGTCGGGCAGCTGGCTTACCGATTTCGTCTTCAGCACCGACAAGGACTACATCTGGACGGGCGAACAAAATGGCAACGTTACAAAGTATCTTATCTCTCTGCCAAAGATTGCCCAGCGCCTGCGTCAAAATGTGAAACGCAACTTCACGCAGGAGGAATGGAACTACTACGTAGGAAAGGGAATACCGTATAGGGAAGTGAAAAGTGAAAAGTGAATAATTTGCTACCGCTATGACAGAAAGAACAACAATTGGGTGGTTATGGAGGGTGATGCTGTGCGCAGCATTTCTCATTTCTCATTTCTCATTTCTCATTTGCCCCGCTGTGGCTCAGGGCCTTCCCCTTATCCGCAATTTCACAGTAGCAGAATATGGCGGACATAACCGTTGCTATGATATTGAGACTGACGAGGACGGAACGGTGTATGTAGCCAATTTCGAAGGGCTGCTCTACTACGACCGTGCCCAGTGGCGTATCATCTATACTCCCGACATCTGTCGTGTTACTGTTGTGTATCGTGACAGCAAAAACACGGTATGGGTAGGAGGTTTCAACTATTTTGCCCGTCTGCAGCGAAGTAGCAACGGTGAACTGACGATGCAACAGTTAGGGAAAGGCATGTTCGAAGGTGAGGTCATGGAGATTTATGAGGATGACGGAGCACTAAAGTTTGTAGCCAGCGACAATAACATATATCAGGTAAAAGAAGGAACAGGCGAAGCATTGCCGACAGTCACGCTGTTGAAACACACAAATGCTAATTTCATGCCAAGCGTAGGAGGAGATATCGTGTCGCTGGAGGCTCTGAAAGCCGATGCAGGAAATACCATTCTGAACGATATTACCCAAACAGAGCAGATAGACGGAGGTCTTCAGGTCAAGGTGAAGAAAAACAACGGACTGATAGTTACCGATGACCAAGGACGCGAGCTCTACACGATTACCGAAGACAATGGCCTATGCTCCAATCAGGTGTCCTACGTAGCCTACGACAATCATGGCATGCTATGGGGAGCCACTGCCCATGGTATCTTTGCCATTGAAATGCCATCGGTCTATAGTTACCTTCTGGCCAAGGACGGACTCTCTGGTGAGGTCCATGCCATCACAGCTTTTGAAGGAAATATATATGTAGGTGGCACCAACGGCCTTTACTATGTCAGCGCACGAAAACTCCAGCGTATTCCCGGCATCAATAATATCTGCTGGACACTGTGCCACCAGAACGGCCGTCTGCTCGTTGCAACCTCCAGCGGCATTTACAGAATAGCTCCAAGTGGCAGCGTTAGCCGGCTCACAGCCTATTCCACTACATCTATGTTGGTGGATGGCGATAAGGTGTATGCCGGTGAGCCTGATGGCGTGTGGCTCTATCAGTCTGACTTCCAGCAGCGGACGAAAGTCAGTTCCCTACAGTTAGTTATGGATATACGAAAGTATGCCAAGGGTAATCTCTTCCTGCAGAACGTTCACGGCAAGACCGAAGGCAAGAACCCCGGTCAGGTAAAAGAACCTATTGCCGACCTGCCCGGTTATCTGCTGAAGCCGCTTAGTGACATCGAGATAAAGGCTCAATACCGACATGGCAACCAATTGTGGATAGGTAGTGATGAGATGCTTGCCGTCATTGATACAGACAAGAAGCAGCTTGCCAAGCTTTCCGACTGTCGCACACTGCGTTTTCGCAGCATCACGATGGGCAGCGACAGCGTGCTATGGGGCGGCTACGGAACGATGCCCAAGAAACTGCCGAAGTTAGGCAGCGATGAGGGGCATCTGCACTTCTACTATGCCCTCGACTATGCACCGCTTTCTGGCAAGACGCTGTATCGTTACCGTCTGAACAACAATCAATGGAGTTCATGGACTGAGAAGCAGAATGTGGAGTTCCTGAACCTGCCATATGGCTCGTTTACTCTTAGCGTACAAGCCCAGCTTGCCAACGGTGAACTGTCGGAGGTGGCCTCCATTGAGTTCAGCATTGCCTATCCGCTGCTGATGCGCTGGTATATGATGGTACTCTACGCCATCATCCTTGCCTACATTGTCTGGCAGCTTTTCCGCTACCGCCTGAAGCGACTGCAAAAGGACAAGATTAAACTGGAACGCATTGTTGAAGAACGTACAGCCGACCTTCGCAATGCCCAGAAAGAACTGATTCGCCAAGAGAAGATGGCCTCGGTGGGTAAACTGACCGAGGGCCTCATCGACCGCATTCTGAACCCGATGAACTATATCATCAACTTCTCGAAGATGTCGAACGACCTGCTGAAAGACCTCAAGGAGAACATTGACAACAATAAAGACAACATCGACAGTGAGGACTATGAGGACACCTTAGATGTGCTTGACATGCTGACAGAGAACCTTCAGAACGTAGACCAGTATGGACAGAACACCACCCGCACGTTGAAGGCTATGGAGGAAATGCTGAAAGACCGCACTGGAGGCTATGTTGACATGGACTTATTGCCTGTGCTCAAACAGAACGAGAAGATGCTTGCCAACTATTTTGCCAAAGAGACAGAGCAGCATCATATACACACCACATTCAACCTGCCAGACCATGCGATGCCTCTGCATGGCAATCCCGACATGCTCAGCAAGACGATGATGAGTCTATTGGGCAATGCCGTATATGCCGTTGTGAAAAAGGCACAAAAGCAACAATTCACTCCAGAAGTTTCTCTCACAGCCACCACATCAGAAGGAAAGTATGTCCTGAAGATTCGCGACAACGGTATCGGCATTGAAGAGAAGATTCTTGGCAAGATATTCGACCCGTTCTTTACCACCAAGACCACCGACGAGGCTGCAGGCGTAGGCCTATATCTGAGTCGTGAAATCATACAGAACCATGGTGGAGACATCAGCGTCCAGTCCGTTAAGGACGAATATACAGAGTTTACAATTACGTTACCAAACAATCAAACGATATGACAGAGATTGACCAATTAAAAAAGCAATTGCAGCAACAAGAGAAACTGGCATCGCTCGGTATGCTCAGTGCTGGTATTGCCCACGAGATTCAGAACCCCCTGAATTTTGTCATCAACTTCTCGAAGATGTCCGACAAGCTCCTCAGCGACCTGACAGCTATAGTGGAAGATAACGCCCAGCTGCTGCCAGAGGCAGATCGCGAAGACCTCATCGACATTATGGATAGTCTCAAGGAGAATATGGAGCAGATTGCGGAGAATGGTAACCGAGCTGTGAGCATCATACAGAGTATACTGCTCATATCGCGTGGTAAGGAGAACGAACGCATACCTTCCGACGTATGCCAAATAGTGAAGGAATATGTACGTCTGTCGTATCATGCCATGCGGGCTAACCATCAGGGATTCAATGTCACCCTACACGAAAACTATCAGGAAGGCATACCTCATATATTGGTCATCCCACAGGACTTGAGCCGGGCTGTGCTGAACGTGATGAACAACGCCTGTTATGCGGTATGGCAGAAATCGCAAACTGCCACAGCAGATTACACGCCAGAAATCAGCATCAGCGTCGCCATCAATGACAACCATCTTGTCATCACCATTGCCGACAATGGCGAGGGCATGACTGATGAGGTGAAGCAGCGTCTTTTTGAAAACTTCTTCACAACCAAGCCCATCGGACAGGGAACTGGTCTGGGCATGAGCATCACTCGCGACATCATCGAAAACAAACACGGTGGCAAGGTGACCTTCACATCGACCCTAGGCAAGGGAACCACCTTCACCTTTACAATACTACTATGACAGAAAGAACAACAATGGGATGGATACGAAGAGCGGTGCTGTGCGCAGCATTACTCATGGCTCATTTCTCATTTCTCATTTGCCCTGTAAGTGCGCAAGATGAGACCCGTATGCGTGAGATACTTGCTCAGGCTGAAAGCGACTACCGCATAGGACGCATAGAACAGGCACGCGACGCGCTGTTACAAGACCTTGCGGGCTTTCATGGCAACCTGCGACAGAACGCACTCCATCTCATCGCCCTTACCTATCTGGCCCGCTTCGATACGGAGCATACTCAGCAGTACGCTACGATGATGCTTCAAGAGAATCCCTACTACAGTCCCAGTGCCAGCGACCCTGCCACCTTTGTCGATATGGTGAACAATATCAAGGCTGGCATGACTGCCACCATCACCACCGCCTCCAGTCAGGCAGAGAGTCTGGCCGAGGTGCCTGTGCCCACGACGCTCATCACCGAGCAGATGATAGGCGACTGTGGCGGGCGCAACCTGCAAGAGGTGCTGGCAGCCTATGTACCGGGCATGAACATCATCGACTGCGACGACGACATCAACATCGCCATGCGTGGCATCTACAGCAATACACAGGAGAAGATACTCATCATGCTCAACGGTCACCGTTTGAACAGTCATGCCACCAATACCGCTGCACCCGACTTCAGTATTTCGCTTGAGAAGGTCAAGCAGATAGAGGTGCTGCGTGGTCCGGCATCGTCGCTTTATGGCGGCGTGGCACTGACTGCCGTGGTGAACATCATCACAAAGCAGGGTGCCGACGTAGACGGTCTGCAGGCAAGTGTCGGTGCCGGCAATTATGGTCAGGTCAGAGCCGATGCCATATTCGGCAAGCGTTACTTCGACCTCGACATGCTCGTATGGGGCAGCGTCTATCGCAGTAGCGGAGAACGGCGCAATGTTGTTGATGAACGCAAAGGCGAGAGTCCATACGACATGCCTGTCGACGATGTCCGCCTCGGACGCATAGGCACATCTCCTACCTACGATTTCGGTCTGCAACTCAGTTGGAAAGGTCTGCGTTTTCTCTACGACACCCATTTCTCGCAGGTAGTGGCACCATTTACCATGACGTCGCTGGCCCTGAGCTACGACCACGACCGCTACCGCACCTACAATGGTCTGCTCCCTGGTTTCAGTACGGCATCACGCCATGTTGACCTTAGCTATCAGTGGTCTACAGGGAAAGTTCAGTGGAAAGCTTCCGCTACCTACGACAAGTCGGACCTGACACGCTATCAGGTCATCAACGACGAGGCCATGCCTACGCTGGGCGCAGCCATCGGACTGCCCGAGGACGTTACCTCGGTGTTTGCTCAGTATGGCGGCATCTCTCGCTATGTCAACGGTCAGGAGCAGGACTACGGCGTCCAAATCAAGGGGAACTACAGCTACACCATTGGCAACAACCATAAGGGCAACATCGGCTTCGGTGCTGAGTACGGCCACTTCCAGCTCGACGACATACGCTACCAGATAGGCTACGACTTCGAACAGACCTTTTTTGAAGACCCAGTACTACGCAATGCCGGCAAGGATAGCGAGAATAGCGGCGACGCCTACGTGCAACTGAAGCACCAGTGGCGGTCGCTCATCTTGAATGCAGGCCTGCGCTATGACTACAAGAAACGCTACGACAACTCACGAGTCAATGAGTTCTCGCCCCGCGTGGCGCTCATCCTGCTGCGCCCCAAGTGGAGTGCACGTCTCAGCTACTCCAAGTCGTTTGTCGATGCACCCTACATCTATCGCAAGGCCAATCTGCTATCGACCCTGATGGCCGGAGGGCAGGCTGACAATGCTGGCACTCTGTCGCCAGAACGCGTCCACTCGGTGCAACTGTCCTTTGCAGGAACCAACTGGGTGCGCGGCCTCAATTTCGAGGTGAACGGTTTCTACAACCGTGCCAACGACCTGATTATGACCCACGTCATCGACTATGAGAACGCCAGCAAGAACCAGACGTGCGGTGTGGAGCTGATGGCCAGCTACGAACCGTCACGCAAGCTGTCGGCACACCTCAACCTCACTTGGATCAATACCTTCAAGTCGAACATGATGGGAATCACGCTGCCTGAACAAGCAAAGGATTTCTTCTCGCCCGACATTGACGACAACAACAACACGCCGGCCCTGCGCGGCAATCTT
>JAFVHO010000074.1 GCA_017474485.1 Prevotella sp. | reverse complement strand
TAAAAGTAAAAAGGTAAAAAAGTAAAAAGGTAAAGATATGAAGCAGAATATGGTAAATAGAAAATGGTTTAAGGTAGCGGTAAAAGGTATTTTACTTTTTTACCTTTTTACCTTTTTACCTTTAGCAACAGTGGCTCAGCCCAAGGCTCGTCGCCAACAGCAACAGCAGGCTCAGCAGCGTCAGCAACAGGGTCAGGCACAGGCGCAGAATCAAGGCATGTCGATGCGTGCCCGTCTGATGTTCCCGACCGCTGTCGATATGCCTGAGGACGTCGTTTGGCGTCGTGATATCTATCGCGAGATAGACCTCAACCAGAATGCCAATGGCGGACTCTACTATCCTGTGGAGCCTATCGACAAGCAGTTGAACCTCTTCACCTACGTGTTTAAGTTGGCATTGAACGGCTATGTACCCGTCTACGAATATCGTCTGGATGGTAACGAGCTGTTTACGGACTCTGCTAAGGTCAAGATGAAGACCATTCTCGACAACTTCCATATCTATTATGAGGAGAAAGACGGCAAGATTCGTGTCGACAATAGCGACATTCCTTCTGCAGAGGTCAAACTCTACTATCTGAAGGAGAGTGCTTACTTCGATCAGGCCAACTCCACCTTCCATCGCAAGGTATTGGCTATCTGCCCTGTGATGCTGCGTGAGGATGACTTCGGTGGTGAGGCTGCCAAGTATCCGTTGTTCTGGGTAAAGTATTCAGACTTGGCACCTTATCTCAGTCGTCAGACGGTGATGACGTCGAATCTGAACAATGCCGCTACGATGTCGATGGAGGATTATTTCACCCTGAACCGTTATGAGGGTAAGATATATAAGACTAATAATATGCTTGGCAGAACCCTAGCTCAGTATTGTCCCACAGATTCTGCTCTGCAACAGGAACAGAATAGAATTGAGGCTGAACTGAAGGCTTTCGAGGAGAAGATATTCGGTGACAAGCAGCGCAAAGACTCGCTCGACAGCATCTCACGACTCACGCCTGCCGAACTGAAGGCTGCCCGTAAGGCCCGTAAAGGCAAGGGTGGGGATGAGGCTACAGTCTCTACAAAGCAGAAGAGCTCTTCGTCGTCACGTCGCACCAAGGCTGCCAAGGCACCTAAGTCGTCAGTCTCTTCGTCGTCAGGTACTTCTCGCATCAGTGTACGTCGTCAGAGACACTAAGCGGGCTGCGCCCTAGTGAATAATGAAAAGTGAAAAGTGATGAGTGAATAGTGAAAAAACTGGCATAAAAGTTGTTTTTTTCAGATAAAATGCTTACTTTTGCCAGCAGATTAGCAATCATTCACTTAAAAAAGAAAGATTATGAAGAAAGTTTTAACTCTTATCGTGATGGCTGTAGCCTTTGCTATACCTTCACAGGCACAGGTTAGTTTTGGTATTCAGGGTGGTTTGAACCTGACTAATATTTCAGACTTCTCTCTCACTGCCGAAGGTGTCGAAAATGCCATTCAGAGCAAGGCAGGTTTCTTTGTTGGTCCGACTATTAAGTTCACACTTCCTATTGTTGGCTTAGGCATCGACGCTGCTGCTCTCTACGACCAGCGTGAGGCTAAGACAAATGGTGAGACTTTGAAGTCGCAGTCTATTCAGGTCCCCATCAACGTACGTTATGGTATTGGTCTTGGTAGTATGGCAGAGATTTTTGCCTTTGCAGGTCCTCAGTTCGGTTTTGCCATTGGCGACAAGACGAAGGAACTTGTTAATGATGCTGCAAAATGGACGCTGAAGAGCTCTAATCTCAGTGCCAATGTAGGTCTTGGTGCAACTATCCTGAGCAAATTGCAGCTCAAGGTTAACTACAATATTGCCTTAGGTAAGACCGGTGAAGTTGAGATTAAGGATGGTGTAACCGCTCCATGGAAGACCATTACCGGTGCTAAAGCTAATGCTTGGCAGGTTTCTGCTTCTTACTACTTCTAAAATAAGGAATATAGACTCTGAATAAATAACGAATTGCATGCGGTGAAAAGTCGTGTGCAATTTTTTGTGCTTTGTCCTTTGTGGATTTTAAAATAATCTGTATCTTTGCAGACGTAATATGAGATGAATACAAACTTAAGAGGACCCAATAGCCCTCACTGTTGTGCTTACATACAAAAAGGGGACAGTCCCCCTGTGCGCGCTCCCTTAACCTCAAAATACAACAATTTCTACGTTCTTTTTTGAAATCAATGGGGTCTAGAACTGCTGTGAATGAGAAACTAAACTCAAAATATAATACTATTCTTGGCAAAAGTATTGTCGATTCGGAAAAATATCGTATCTTTGCAAGCAAGAATAATTAGATACTTATGTACAAGCAGCCAGGCCAAGAAGAGTTTCTGTTTTATATGCTATATGCAGGGGCTACAATGTTGTCCCTGATAGCCTGTTCCTATCTGCTGTTTCGGCGTGGTAATGCCTTTGCTCCTGATATTACGTCTTCGGCACGTTTGCGCCGCTGGACGGCAGCCCTTTTCGCTTCTACGACTTTGAGCCACGTGTGGTACTTGCCGGGCGTTTTTCTCACTTCGGACGATGATATTGTGCTGCACGATCTTGTAGGCGGATTGCTTGATTACATGACGGTAATCCCCTTGTCTATAGTCATCATGCTCTGTATGCTACAAGACAGCAGGCGACCGCTTTGGCTTGCTTGGGCGATGGTGACACCACTCATCTTAGGAGTGGCGGTTTGCATTGCCATTCGGAGTTATGCCCTTTTGCCGATGATTCTTACCTATCTTTTGCTGTTGAGCATTGGTTTATTAATATATATGGTTCGCGCGATTAGGCAATATGGACGGTGGTTGCGCGACAACTATGCCGACTTGGAGCATAAGGAGGTGAGGCAGAGCTTCGTTGTGATGGCCTTCCTTTTGCTGATTTCAAACATCTATGAGTTTGGGTTCGAATGGCCAGCTTATGATTACGTTGTTCAGGTGCTTGGCATTGTGATTGTATGCTATCTCCTGTGGCGTGTAGAAACGCTGAGCGACCTGAGTATCCCAATCCAATCGGATAAACCCATAGCCGTTAATGATGCGGATGAAGAAACGGACACCACGGAGGATGTGGAAGATAATGCCCTGTTATCCATTCGCTACAACATTGGACCATTGCTGAAGCAGTATTGCGAGGATACGCAACTCTATTTGCAATACGACATCTCTCTTTCCCAACTCGCCACATTGATTGGCATCAACCGTTCCTACCTCAGCAAGCACTTTGCCCTGCAGGGCATGACTTACAACGCCTACATCAACAGTCTGCGCATCCAGCACTTCATTAATCTCTACCATGAGACTGTCGAAACTCATCAGCCTGTAAGCGCCCAACAGCTGGCCTACCAGAGCGGTTTCCGTAATTACAATACATTCAATGCAGCCTTCAAGAAGATCAAGGGAATGACCGCAACGGAGTGGATGCAGCGTGTAAAATCGTAAAAATCATACCAAAATCGTAAAAACTTGCTGGTCATTGCCCTTTGATTGTTGTGATTTCAAAGGGCATTGACTATCTTTGCACAATAAGAAGTTATCAAAAACCTATTATTGTGTAAAATAAATATTGCAATCATGAGAAATTTGAAAAAGTGGATGCTTGCCGCCATCCTAATCTGCGGCACAAGTGTATTCACAGCGTGCTCGTCGAACGACGACACCCCGGTCCCTGTAGATCCCGATAGTGAGAAATCTGAGGCTATCGATTACGGCGACAAGAATAACTGGCTAAGGCAGCCTAAAATAACAAAGAGCGTTGATTGTTTTTATGTTTATCCCACGGAATATTCCGACGATTCCAAAGGGGCATCTAAGTTCGCCGACATCAACGATAAGTCCTTGAGACAGTTGTGGGAGGGGGTCTATCAGATGCAGGGAACGGCATACGAGGAATCCACCAATGTTTTCGCTCCTTACTACAGACAGGCCAATATGGCAGCACTGGCCACAATGTCTCCAGAGGAACGAAATAAAACACTCGCCAGCACTCCCAAAGAAGATGTTTTCGCAGCACTCGACTACTATTTTGAGAACCTGAATGACGGAAGACCCTTCATCCTCGCAAGCCACTCCCAGGGTTCAGCCATGCAGAGCTTTGTACTTGCAGAATACATGAAGGCACATCCTGAGTACCTGAAGCGTATGATTGCAGCATACGTTATCGGCTATTCGATTACCGAGGATTATTTGAAACAGAATCCACACCTCAAATTTGCTGAGGGAGCCGACGATACAGGCGTAATCATATCGTATAATACGGAGGGGCCTGCTAACGAGGGTAAAGAAAACATTGTCCTCCTGCCAGGAGCCATCAGCATTAATCCCCTGAACTGGAAGCGAGATGAGACATACGCTTCGGCAGAGGAAAACCTAGGCGGTTACATCTTAAATGAAAAGACTGGGATAATGGAAGTTGTTCCTAATGCTGCCGATGCACAGGTGAATTTAAAGAGGGGTGTAATTATTACAACAACCACAGCCATGGAACCCATACCTGCTGCAGTTTTTGGTCCTGCCAGCTACCACAATGGCGACTATGGTCTTTACTACAACAACATCAAGGATAACGTGGCGAAGCGTATCGCAGCGTATAAGGAGAAGACCACGGCTACCGATTACAGCGTCAAGACCAACTGGCTTTCGCTTCCGAAAGTCACCAAAGATGTTGATGCTTTCTACGTCTACTCGACAGTGTACGTTGAGTCGAGTTACGAAGAGGGAGCCCCTGATTACGCGCCGCTCAACAGCCTCGAGATGATATTGGGCGCGATGGGCGAATATGATACGAATGCAAGCGTGTTCGAGGAGTCGTGCAATGTGTTTGTACCGTGGTACCGCCAGGCTGGTATGAAGTATGCCGGTGAAGTCTCGGCGAAGACTGGGGATATCGATGTAGCGCTTGCTGGTGTGTCCTACACCGACATGAAAGCTGCACTCGACTACTACTTCGAGAAGTGCAACAACGGCCGTCCGTTCATCATCGCAGGCCACAGCCAAGGCTCGGCCATGGTTAAGTATATATTGAAAAACTACTTCAAGGAACACCCCGACTATTACAAAAGAATGGTTGCTGCCTATGCTATTGGTTACGCCATCACGAAGGATGACCTCGAAGCCTACCCGTACTGGAAGTTTGCGACTGGCGAGAGCGATACGGGTGTCATCATCAGCTATAACACCGAGGGTCCCAAGAACGTTGAGGAGAATGCCCATAACGTTGTTGTCCTGCCTGGTGCCATCAGCATCAATCCACTGAACTGGAAACGAGATGAGACCTACGCACCCGCCAGCATGAACAAGGGCTCGCTCGTGTTGAACCAGGAAACTGGTGCACGTGAGTTTGTCGACCTCGGTGTGGACGCTCAGATAAACCTCGCCCGCGGTGTCATCGTGACTAATACCACAGCACCCGTCACCGATATGCCCCAATACTTCGGACCGGCCAGCTTCCACGAAAATGACTACTCGTTCTTCTATAACAACCTTAAGGAAAACGTGGCGAAGCGCGTCGCAGCATATAAGGCGAAATAGCCCATAACATAAGAAGAGGAGGGCGATTCCGCCCTCCTTCCCTCTCTTACCAACAGAAGAATAACAAGAAAGAAAACGTGAGTACAAAGAGACCCTACTGTGTAACATACTTGTGACCCCTTGTGACCCCTTGTGACCCCTTGTGAGCACGAAATCTTTTCAAATTGATTTTGAGGTACTACAATATGACAACTCTGTGCTGATTTGCGACAGGTTTTCCTGCCTTGCCGCCTATTTGTCGCAAATTACTGCGTCTGTCGCAACAACTTCATTCAAAAGTCTGCAAAATTCTTGCTTATTGTCTGAAATCGCCATATCTTTGCATTGTCAAAAAGAAACAGACGACATAATAAACAATAAGTATAAACATTAAAATTTTTACAGTTATGACAACAAAGAATTTCAATGCAAAGAAGGTGCTCATGAGCACGATTGCAGCAGTCGCTTTATCATTCGTAGTCACCACCAATGCAGACGCCATTAGGGTAAAGGTAAGAGTAAAGGCTCCACAGTCTAAGTGTATTGTCCAAGAGCAGCAGCAACAGCAGGAGGTGGAAAGCAAGGGATTCTTCTATTTCCTCAACCAGATATTTGGTATTCGGGTATAGTTACCAACTTCTTCTTTATAAGGCAAAGTACACAAAGGGGTCTCTTTGTGTACTTTTTGTTTGATTTGTTTGGAAGTTTGGTTGGAAAAGTACACACGGGAACCGCCCCCGTGTGTCCCCAATTTCTGTAGGTCAGAGAACCGGAACCAATTTCGTACTTTCGTAGGGAAAAGACGTTTTTTTTCTTATTTTTTTGGAATATTCAAAAAAAGTTTCTATCTTTGCCTTCGGAATGATAACAAGACAAGAATGCATTGACACCATCAAGGCGAATGCTGAGACCATCGTCCAACAGTTTGATGTACGCTCTCTCCGCCTGTTCGGCTCGCTTGCACGCAATGAGCAACGAGAGTCGAGCGATGTCGATGTGTGTGTCGAGATGCCCCCTGATATGTTTCAGCTGATAGGTTTGAAGCAGTATCTCGAAGAACTGATGGGCTGTGATGTCGATGTTGTACGCATACACCGCAATATCGATGAGTTTTTAATGAACCAAATCGAACGAGATGGAATCTATATCATCAGAGAAACTTCAAATCATCTGGCATACGCTTAGCAAGAATAAAAAGGACATATAGGATGAAGCGTTAGCTTTCTATTCTTGCTTCGGACAAATCGCCAAATTCAATGAAGCTTCGAGAGTAAAGGTTAATGCTCACGTCGTTAGACGTGGGCTTTTACTCAGATATGAAGCAATGGGCGTTTGGCGATGCCTTCTGAAGCGTAGATACAAAAAAGTTATAAGAAATATAAAGAAAAGAAACCGCCCGAAAAGCGAACTAATGCTTTCGGGCGGTATTGTGAACTAATCAGAACATGTAGTATTTGGTCAGGAAATAGCTCTTGTTCCAATCAACGATCTTTACTTCAG
>JAFVHO010000073.1 GCA_017474485.1 Prevotella sp. | reverse complement strand
AGACACAAGTATAGCCGCAATCCTCCACAAAGCGCATATCCTTGATACCGTCAGGCATCTCCATTCCTGACAGCATCATTGTAGTGGCAGCTCCCATCGACACGCCATGTACTACCAACGTGTCTGTTTTGAACTTCTTCAGCCATTGCATGACATCAAGCCTGTCCTTCCAACCCATTTGTAGTGCATCGCCCTCGCTCTCACCACATGCTTCCAGCTCAGGCATCAGTACATTATACCCCAACTCTTGCTCATAGATACGTCCCAGCCAGAAGAACTTAATGGCACAATCACGCCAGCCGTGTATCACTATCGCTGTACGCTTCGCCCCTTTGTCGACAAAGAAAGCATGGTGTCGCCTGCCTGTTGGCATAGTAAGGAATGTATCACGTAAGGCATGCACGCTTCTCAAACTATCCACCCAAGCTTTACTCTCAGGATAGTTTTCAAACTGTTGTTGATAACATGAGTCGTTATCCATTCTGTTTGGATCAGGCGCTAAGGAATAGTGGAGCATATAGAAACCACCACCAATCAGTAGAACAACGATCATTACAAAGAAAACTATCAGTATGGCTATTATTTTTTTCATATTCATTTTTATTCAACTTATTTCCCTTGCACCTGCATAGCAGCAGCTACTACGCTATGTGACGGTCGCATAAATACATGCCCAGCAAAATGAGCACAGTACCTAAAAGGAACCAGGGGGTAATGGGTTCGTGGAGTAACCAAGCGGCAAAGATAATGGTGGTGATGGGGTTGAAGTAGACCCAGTTGGTAGCTACAACAGGACCAAGTTTGCGTATGACCAAGTTCCAAAGCAGGAAGCACAACATGGAAGCCACAACGGCAAGAAACAGTAGATTGAAAAGAATGGAAGGAGTGAAAAACGTCAAGACCTCCGACGTGAAAATCCACCTATCACTAGGCACAAATATATAATAAGGTATAATCGTCATCAGGCCATAGAAAAACACTTTGCGGGTGATGAAAAAAGTATTATAGCGATAAGCTGCAGGTTTCATCAGCAACGAGTATACTGCCCAACACAGACAGGCCCCAAAGGCCAGCATATCGCCTAATGGCGATAGATGAAGCACAAAATGGCCATTAAGTACGACGACAACCATCCCCATACATGCCACAAACGAGCCAAAGACCTGAATACGCGTGAAGCGCATATTCTGGCGAAAGAACAACGCGAAAAGCAGCATGGCAAACAGGGGGCAGGAACACACGATAAGTGACGTGTTGGTAGCTGTGGTATAGAGCATGGCGGCATTCTCCGTCAGGAAATAGAGCGTTCCTCCCGTCAGTCCCAATGCAGCCATCAGCACTTCGTCCTGCCAGACATCAGCGAGCCATTTGCGATGATAGACGGCCAGCAACAACACATAGGCTATTGCGAAACGAAGGGTGAAAATCTGTGCAGGTGAAAGACCAGCCTGGAGCAACATTTTCGTGAAGACGAAGGTGCTGCCCCAGATGGCTACGACCAAGAAGGCTACAAAATGATAGCCCAGCATACTATTACCTGCCGATTCAGAAATCATGTATGACGGTTAGCTACTTCTTTATTTCTATATCGCGCTTAACGTTATTACGAATCTTCGTCAGATAACCTTTCATACCTTCAGCATCCTTCTGGTCGATAATTTCAAGAAGTTCTTTCAGCTCCGTACGAATCTGTGCAACCTGATCGTGGGTATAGGGGTTGAACAGTATTTCCTGCAACAGGTAGTCGTCCTCGTTGAGCACGCCCTTGGCAATACGCATATGGCGCTTGAAGGTTGTTCCTGGCGCGTCTTGATGCTTCATGACTGCTGCAAAAACAAAGGTAGAGACAAAGGGGATGGATAATGAATAGGCCACCGTCTTGTCATGTTCCTCGAAAGTGTACTCGTAGATGTTCAAGCCAAGCTTCTGATAGAGGTCCTTGAAGAAGATGCGTCCCATATAGTCACCCTCACTGATGATGATGGCATTCTCTTCGGACAGCTGT
>JAFVHO010000072.1 GCA_017474485.1 Prevotella sp. | reverse complement strand
TTTTGCTGCAAGTTCCAAAATTTTGTTCAGCACATGTAGCACAATTGTGATTAGGAATATCGCAAGTGCAGAGTCCAAATTCGCCAACACCGTTGTCGAATGCGGCCTTCTGGAAAGCGTTGGGTTCTTGCTTTTCAAAAAACACTGGCTTGATAATCTTTTCCACATACTCACCCCAGAACTTTGGGCATTCTTCTTTCGCCTCATTAAAGGCAATCTTCTTGGACATGCCAATAATCTGCATATCGTACAGCTCAATAATCTCGTGTTTCATAAAAATTAATTTTAAACTTTTTCTATTATCATTCTTTGATAATTTAATGTCCTTTATGCTTCTCTTTTTTCTTTGCCTGGCGCAGGTCGAACTTGCGCTGCTTCTCAGCCTCACGCTCAGCCTTTGAGCGCTGTTTTCGCTCGGTTTTATTCTGTTCTTGTTGTAGCTTTAGAGCTTGTTGAGACTTGGTGCCAATGCCTTGTGATTGCATTTGCTTTTTGGCCTCGCGAAATTGTCTCTTAGGATTAACTTTAGCTCTTACTGATTCGACGGGAACTTCAATAGCTTGGCAGAATTGGAGGCGATTCCAGTTCTTATCAATAAACTCCATCACCTCCTTATCCGTTGGTTCTGCTCCGAACGTCACCTTACAGGCACGCAGTCCCTGCTGGTCGATCATCTCGAACAGTCCAATCCAGAACGGATCTTCAAACAGTACGGTCAGCGAACCTGTGATCATAAGCTCTGAGTTACTCGTCAGTCTCTATTTTTCAAAACCACGAGTTTTGCATCTGCGCCATCCTTCCCGTATTCACTAACAAGGATATAGTGCTCGTCACAAGCAATACCAAAACATCTGCCATCGCCCTTCTCAACTTGAGTCCCCCAATAGCTGGCGCTGTCATCAAGAAACTTCACCGTGTTGCCATTGACTGTATACGACATATTTACAAAAGAGCCCTGCAGCACGAAAAGATTGGTAATAATGGGCATATCCTTGATACCTAGAGCATTTATTTCCTCGATAAGCTGCTCTTTCAGAGGCGATGTGGCATGTGGTAGTTCGTCTGCAGGCAGTTGCCAACGCTTCAGGTTGGGGAAGTACTTAAGAAGCTGCTGTTTGTACTCCTCTCGGGTTAGGCTTTGTCCTGTATTCTTGTTGAATTCGTCTACGAACTGGGCGCAGAAATCCGCCATCTCTTCCATAGTAAAGTCGCCTGTAAACGCCCCGTCTTTATAGCAGTAGATGCAATACTCTTCGCTTTTACTACCATCGGCGTTTGTGCCGAGAACATCGTCAGTCAGTGGCATTCCGCAACTCTGACAGAATTTCATTTCTTTTTCCATATTTCTTCAATTAATTGTTTATTATCTTAATTTACAGCTCGATATATTCTTTGGGCTTAAAGTTGTCCTCCATGCACCACACATGAGCTTTTCCATGCTGCATACGGAACACTTTCAGGAAACTGAAAAAAGCCTCGTCGCCCTCCTGCTCTCTCCAAGGCTTTAGGAATTTGCGAGATGGATGGTTGACTATTTCTTCCTTCAAAGCCATGTCCTCTACAAGTTCAAAACGTCCTTCCACTCTTACCTGATACTTGCCACAGGCGAGGCACACTTCAGAGCGAGGATCATTCAGTAGCTGACGATAAAGGTCCTTGGTTACCCCCGTATGGAATACGATGCCATCAGCATCAGCCTTGAACATGAGGATGGCGCGTACATGAGGCTGTCCATTATCACTCGTTGCAACGTGCATCACAGGATGCTCGTTCATCATTTTAAATAAATCTTCTTTTGTCATATTCGTATTATCATTACAATAATTAATTATTTTATGATGCAAAGGTACGGATAGTAGCCAATACCGCCAAATTTTAGGGATATTCTGCACCTATCTGTGACGAATGGTATCGAAATATGATAATTATAACACCCGTTTCACTCCAGGAATCATTCTAACTACCCATGTCAGCAGGAACGAAAGGATGGTGGTGACGACTCCGATAAATAAGAATTTGCCAAAGGCGCCCATCCAGATGCTATCCACTTCGTTTTGCAGAATAATCATCAATATGAGGTGGAATACGTAGGCACCATACGACTGGGCGGCACACCAATGCCAGAAACGTGAGGTTGTGTTCACAAATTCACGGAACAACCACATCAAGCCGAAACTGATAAACACGCACATCAGCGACTCGTAGATGCCAAACCATTGCCAGACAAAATCATTCCATGGTCCGCCGTCACGCATATAATTGCCTACAGCCAATGTTATGCCTATGAGCAAAGTTGTAAAGCCTGTACTATTGCTCATCTTATCAAGCCACTGGAAACGATAAGCCAGAATGCCTAATACAAACATCATCACATACTGCAGATAGTGGGCAGGCTCCATCGGCAGCGGAATAATGCCAAAGGGCCAGATCCAATGGTCTTGAGGACTGACCTGACGGATAAAGTAGCTGCCTACACCCATCAGTAAGGCTACGATGAGTAGGCCTATGATTGTGGGTTTGGACTCACACGTCTTATCAATAGGCGGCACCCAATGACGAATCAAGGCATAGATGAGACAGAAGACCAACAGACTCTCAACAAACCACATGTGTCCAATTTCTGGTTTACCAGTCAATATGCCGATGATAGCACCCATGAAGAGTAGGGGAATACCCAAACGAAGCAGTTTCTTTTGGATAAACTGATTGGTTCCTTGTTTGTCGAAACTCTTGGGCACGAAATAGCCCGAAATAAAGAAATAGAGCCCCATAAAAAAGGCAGCGTTGGTAGAGAAGAAATGCCAAATCCAAGGCATAAATTCTGCAGGATTAGATGGTGTATAAATCCAGCTGCCACCATTGCCGTAAGCCTGACCGGCATGGTGCATAATCACCAAGACGGTCAGGCAGACCTTCAGATTATCGAGATAATATAGACGTTTCATTGGGCAAAATTACGAAGAATTTCGATTATTGCCAAATAATTGTGCTATTTGATTACATTCTTGCCTTCTGCTTCTCGCCGGCACCAGAGCCACGATACTTCGAATGAGCCTCGTTGAACTTCCAGGTAAGGTCAAGCACAAAGGTGCGACGGGCAGGATTGTGCGTAGTCAGCTCTCGATAGCCGGAAGACGATGGCATCGGTCTTGTTGGTATGGAAGATATCGCTGCAACGCAAGTCGAAAGTGAGTGTACCCAT
>JAFVHO010000009.1 GCA_017474485.1 Prevotella sp. | reverse complement strand
TTTTGCACGCTATGCAGTGCTTCCTGTTACCACAAAAGACTCAGAGGCTGCACATCTAACAGCTTCACACCGATTGAACAACAAAAAGCTGCGCTCACTGTTCTTCGTAAAAGACGAATGGGATGAGGATGTCAAAGAGACAAAGGCAGACAAACAAGTACATGTATATACAGGTAACAGTCAGTTGTCGGCATCACGCCTTTATGCTTCACATTTGAAGCAGGAAAATGCCAACTACAAAGGTAAGAAAATTGCAGGAGACGATTCTTTCCTTATCACAGCCATTAACCGAGACCCCCTTGGAATAACGGTTAACTATCTGTCCAACATCTTCGACCTGAAGAGTCGCGAGTTGCGCCCCAGCCTTGCTCTGTTGCCCCTAGATATTGACAAGCAAGGAAGACAGGCTCTGGAAAACGGACGGCTGGACAACATCATCGAATTGTTAGAGCAAGAGGAGTACGCTGAAATTCCCATTGGCAACATTGGTTTCGAATACAACCATGCCAATGTGGCTATCAACGACTTCGTACGTTGGATTCTGACCGTTGGTGTACGCGACCTTCATCAATATGGGCTGCTTTCATTGCCACAAAAAGAACTGGTGGCACAGCAGCATCGCGTGGATCAGAAGTTCCTGGCACAAAAATAAACTTTAGCCACCCATTTTATATATTAGTAGTTTGTTTCATTTAGAAGAAGGGACGGGCATTATGGGCCCGTTCCTTTAGAGGAGACTTGTATTTATGAAAAAAAGATTGTTTATCTCTATTGTTGTACTGGCTGCAAGCATTTCGGCCTTTGCACAAACCACATTAACGGGTCGCATCACGGATGCCCGTACTGGAGAACCCCTGATAGGAGCCTCGCTGGTTCCAAAGTCAAGTAAGGAATTAGGTGCTGTAACTGATATAGACGGAAATTTCAAACTCGTCACCAACGTTGAACTCCCACTAACCCTTAGCGTTCAGTTTATTGGTTATCGTTCACAGGAAGTTGATGTATATGATGCCTCAGAACCTATTGACATACAATTGATTGACGCTTCTGACCGAATAAACGAAGTGGTAATCATTGGTTATGGAGCACAGAAGCGCCTTGAACTGACTAGCAGTATTTCGACCGTAGGACAGGATTTGCTAAATCAGTCCGTCGGTTCTGTTGAAAACGCCCTGCAAGGTGCTGTAGCAGGACTGAATGTCGCTACGACCTCTGGCCAGCCAGGTGCTGTCAGCAACATTCGTATTCGTGGTGGTAACTCCATCACAGGAGGTAATGAGCCACTATATGTCATTGACGGTCTCATCGTATATAACGATATAGCCTCTACTTCAACGGGGGCTTCCGGAAGTGATGCAGCACTCGACCCTCTGTCATTCCTCAACCCAAACGATATTGAGAGAATTGAGGTATTGAAGGACGTATCGGCTACTGCCATTTATGGTACACGCGGTGCCAATGGTGTCATCATCATCACGACAAAGAAAGGTTCGCACGGCAAGAACAACATCAGCTATAGCGGTACATTCGGATGGAGCAAGGCTGCTAAAACACTTGACTTCCTGAATGCACAGCAATTTACTGAACTTTATAATGAACTGACACCCAATGCGCCACTGGCTGCTCCCACGGCCAACTATGATTGGCAGGATGCTGCCCTGCGTACCGCTTTCTCTCAGGAACATCAGATTAGCTTTACAGGTGGTGACGAGGTTTCTCGCTACACCATCAGCGGAGGCTATAAGGACCAAAAGGGTATCATTATCGGTACCGACCTGAAGCGCTATACGGGTCGTATCAATTATGAGCGAAACATACTGAAAAACTTATTGATAGGCGTGAATGCCACGGGTGCCTATAGCAATTTGGAAGGACTGCGAAATGTGGACCATGACAACTCTGGACAGACGGCTAAGTGGGCTGCAAATAGTTGGATGTCAGCACTGATTACCCCACAAACACAGGCAATCTATAATGCAGACGGTTCTTTCAACTACTCGCCAACTCCCATCAGTCAGGACTTGTTTATAAGAGACGGACAGACAGTAGTGGGTAACCCCATCTCGGACCTCTATAACATCAAGACCTCTACCAGCAACACCCGTGTGATAGCCAATGCTTTTGCCGAGTGGGAAGTGATAAAGAATCTGAAGTTGAAGGCCAATATTGGCGCTGATCTCTCGAATACGAAGCAGAACAACTATTCGCCCTCGTATACAACGACAGGTCTGGAGCACAATGGTGTGGCTTCTGTAGGCGACAACCGTACCAACGTTTGGCAGGCTGAGTTTACGGCTAGTTACGACAATACTTTCAAGCGTCTGCACCATATCAACGTGTTGGGTGGTTATACAACACAACGCACAGACCGTAGCGGTTTTGCCACCACAGTTCGCAACTTTGCCAATGATGACACAGGCTACGACAATCTCTCAGCTGGCAGTGACTTGTATCGTTCGACGAGCGACAGAATAATCAGTACACTGCAGTCTGTTTTAGGACGTGTGAACTACTCTTTCGATTCACGTTATAACGCCTCGTTGACGCTTCGTGCAGATGGTAGCAGTCGCTTTGCCAAGGATCACAAATGGGGTTGGTTCCCTTCCGCTGGTTTCTCTTGGAATATTGACAAGGAAAAATTCATCCATCTGGGCAAGCAGGTTGATTTCCTACAGTTTCGACTCTCTGCAGGTATCGTAGGTAATCAGGAGATTGGTGACTACCAATTTGCCGCCACTGCATCACCAACAGAAACGCCATTCATCTATAACGGTCAAGAGACTGTGGCTTACTACATCGTGAACAAGGCCAACCCAGACCTGAAGTGGGAAAAGACAGCATCTTATAACATTGGTATCAGCTCTGGTTTCTTCCAGAATCGTCTGAACGTCACGCTGGATGCATATTACAAGAAAACAAGCGACCTGCTGTTGCAAGTGCCTGTAGAGGGCGTGACGGGTTATGCCACTGCACTGCGTAACGCAGGCTCTGTTACCAACAAGGGTATAGAATTGGAGATAGGCGCTGTGCTTATTGACCGCAAGGATTTGAAATGGAACGTGAATGGTAATATCGCTCACAACAAGAACGAAGTAACCTCGCTGGGACAAGCCACGTCTATCATCCCTAGCATCGGTGGAGCAACACTGGGCTATATTTCACCACTGATTGTTGCAGTTGGCGAACCTCTCGGAACTTTCTACGGTTATAAGTTTGCAGGCATCGTACAGTCGGAGGAGCAAGCAGCCACACTGACTCCACAAACCATCAACAAACTGGAACCAGGCAACCCTTACTACGAGGACGTAAATGGCGACGGCGTGGTGAACACAGAAGACCAGACCATACTGGGTAATGCTCAGCCTAAGTTCACCTACGGACTGAATACCACACTGAAGTATAAGCAATTCGACTTGCTCATTGCCATTGCCGGTTCTTACGGCAACAAGCTCTATAACGGTCTTGCTACCCGTCTGACCAAAGGCTCTACCTATTATAATAGCTTAGCCGTAGTGGCAGACAGATGGACTCCCACTCATCCTTCTAACGAAATCCAAAAGGCCAGCAATGATCTGACAGTAGTATCGGATAGCCGTTATGTAGAAAACGCCAGCTATCTGCGTGTAAAGAACATCCAGTTGGGCTATACATTCCCTGTTCCTCAGATTACACGTGATACCCGTCTGCGCTTGTACCTCTCATTGCAGAACTTCTTCACCATCACCAACTACTCAGGCTACGATCCTGAAGGTGGTCGAAACGGAGCCAGCGAGCAAAGCGGAATCTATCAGGGTATCGACATGGCGACCTATCCTACTGCCAAAACCGTTCAATTAGGTATTAATGTAACTTTGTAAAAGGTAAATAAGTAAAAAGGTAAATGCGTTATGAAAAAGACTATCTATACATATATTGCAACAGCAGCATTGGTGCTGACAGGTTGCGCTGATCTGGACCAGACATCCATCAGTTCTATCGACAAGGACAATTTCTATCAGAGTGAAGCAGATGTCAAAGTAGCCCTCAACGGTGTGTATCAGGTATTGACAGACGGAAGCATGAATGGCCCATGGAACGACGAGCTGATTTTCCTGAACGATTTGCAGAGCGAGTATGCTCGCAGAGGAACGGCTAATAGTGCTGCCATTACGGAGATTGGCGACTTTGCCATCACTCCCACCAATGCTTTCGTTGAGACTGCATGGCTGTATCGCTATAAGGCCATCAACCGCGCCAATATCCTGATTGACAAGGTCAACGAATCTGCATTGGCAGAACAGGTTCGCAACAACTATGTACGCTCAGCTAAGTTTCTGCGTGCACTCTACTATTTCGACCTCGTGCGTCTGTTTGGCGATGTGCCTTTGGTTTTGCACGATGGAGAGGGCGAAGGAGCGCCTCGTAGCAGCAAAGATGAGGTGTATCAGCAGATTGTTAGTGACCTTACCGAAGCGGAAGGCATTACGGCCGATTTCCCCAAGCTGAGCAGTGAAGCTTCATCACCAGCTGCTTCTGGTTTGCTTTCAAAAGTTTATATCACTTGGGCACAGACAGATACGGAGTATTCAAAAGCTCATCAGAATGAACTGTATCAGAAAGCCATCGATGCAGCAAACAAAGTGATTTCTTCTGGGAAATATCAGATAATCAACAAGTTCATTGACAACTGGTCACTTGACAAGAAGGAGGGTCCTGAACTGATTTTCACCGTTGAGCATAAGTTTGGCATCAACCGTAATGTAACAGGACACTGTGTATTTTCGACAGGTTTCGTCAACAACAAGCTGCCCGTTATCGCTGCCATCAACAACAACCTGTACTATGAATATGACAGCAATGACCAGCGCCGTGATGCCTCAGTTACTCTGCGTCTGTTCGACCCTTCAAAAGGTGAGTATTTCAATTTCGAACGCCTACGTTTCCGCAAGTATATTGATACGCTCTACATGGCTAACGAGAGTGCGCCTTACATCTCTGGTCAGAACACCAGCTCATCAGTATTGCGATACGCTGAGGTACTATTGGTCAAGGCCGAGGCTGAAAACGAGCTGAATGGCCCCACCGCTACAGCCTACGAAGCGCTGAACGCCATCCGTCGTCGTGCCTACTGGAATCCGTATAATAATAATCAGAGTCAGCCAGCCAATGGTACTCCACTTGAGCTTTCCGGCCTGAGCAAGGAACAGTTCCGTCAGGCTGTACAGCAGGAACGCTATTTGGAATTCGTTACTGAAGGTAATCGATGGTTCGACCTGAAGCGTTGGCATATTCTGGTCAAAACCATCAAGGAGAAGGTGCCTGCCGACGACTTGAAATACAAGAATATTTCCACGCGCAACTATTATCTCCCATTGCCACAAACTCAGATTGAGCTCAATCCTAATCTAGTGCAGAACTGGGGCTATGCTGGTGAGACTTCGGGCGATCCCTATAGCGCATTAGGTTGGCAATAAAAATAAAAACAAAAACGGTAAAAAGCAAAAAGGTAAAAACAAAAAAAATAACGATTATGAAAAAGCAAGTGAAAAATATCTTCCGCAACACCCTGCTCATCGCAGCCGTTGCATCTATATCAGCCACTCAGAGTGTTGCACAGACCGCAAACGATTATAACAAGCGTGAACTGCTGTGGCAAGTATTGGACCAGAGTCGTGCCAACGACTACGTGCCCGTGTTCTTCAACATCCATTTCCCTGATAAAACGGGACAGAAAGCTGTTCAGTCACATATTGACTGGTACAAGACAACTCATGTTGACTTTGTCAACGTGAAATACGAATACTTCCCGGAAATACAGGCTGTCAACAGCACAAAGGATTGGAAGAAAATCAAGTCGTTTGCTCCTGAGACATGGGAGGAACAACTCAATGTGATTCGTCAGCTGAAACACGAATTAGGCAGTGAAGCCCTGATTATTCCAACAGTATTCTCGCCTTTGCGTGTACTTATCCAAACTGCGGGCTCCCAACTCTCCAGCGACAGGGAAGGACGTCGTCACTTCGTAGAACTGATTAAACAAGATCCCAAAGCCATCAAGCCAGCGCTCGAGGCTGTCACCAAGAGTCTGATATACTATATCCGTGAGGCTCGCAAGGCTGGTGCCGACGGATTCTATATCTCCAGCCAGGGTGATGACTTGGAGGAGTTTGGCGGCGATGTTTTCAACAAAATCATCAAGCCCTATGATCGCCAATTAAGTGATGTTGCTGCAGAGATTGCTCCTTTCAACATTCTACACATTTGCGAAAGTGGCGGTCACTTTACACCAGAGACTTTCAACGATTATCTTGACTATCCTGGCAGCGTCATCAACCCACCACTCCACAACTGGAAGGACAAGAGCATCAGTCTGGCTGACATCAGCAAACTCTTCCATCGTCCTGTATTGGGTGGACTGAATAATCGCAGTCAGGCGCTCAAAGAGGGTAATCTCGCAGAACTGAAAGCCGAGGTAGACGAGATATTGAAGAATGCTCCTGCCAACTTCATCTTTGGTGCAGATGATTCAGTATTCAATGATGTTGATCAGGAGACACTTCGAAAGTTAGTAGACTATATCCACACATGGAGACAGACACATAGGAAATAATATTTGCTCAATTTTTTCCTTGTTCGGGTTGCAAAGTTTTAATGGCTTTGCGCCCGAATTTTTAAAATAATTTGGTTTTTCACTCACTTATTCGTAATTTTGCAGCAATGAAAAGAACATTGATATGGATTGGCGCACTCGTAGTGGGTGCTGTATTGGGAGTGCTTGGACTTGATTGGCTCAATGCATTGATGGAATTTTTGGCTATCGTCTATACCAGACTGTTTCAGTTGTTAGCTATTCCCACCATCGTACTAGCAGTCATTACAACCTTTTCGACCTTCGGAACGAAAGGTTCTGGAAAGATATTTGCCCGAACACTTACCTACACCTTGCTAACTACTTTTTCTGCTGCAATAGTGGGAGCGATCCTCTACACGCTGATAGCACCAGGAAATCTGCCAACCCTTACATCAGAGGTTTCAACTGTTACCCCTGAGACCTCCTACTTCGACCATATTGTAAGTATTATCCCTAACAACATTGTCAAGCCATTCCTTGAGGGAAATATTCTCTCCCTGCTACTATTGGCTTTTGCCATTGGATTCGGGCTATCTAAACTACCTGAATCAGAAAACAAGGCTGTTGTTGTGAAAGGTCTTCTAGGACTTCAAGATCTCCTCTTTCTGCTTATCCACGGACTCATTTGGGCATTACCCTTGGGTATTATAGCTTTCTCTGCTCAACTTTCAGCCCAATTGTCTGCTGGTGTTATAGCTGATTCCATTGGGAAATATGTTCTAGTGGTGTTAGGTGGTAATGCTATTCAATTTTTCGTCGTACTACCATTATTCCTATTGGCAAGAGGACTTAACCCTATTCATGTGCTAAACAAGATGATGCCTGCCGTGCTAATGGCATTATTTACCAAGAGCAGTGCTGCTACCCTACCCGTCACGATGCAGTCTGCAGAAAGACGTTTGGGAATACAAAAAAAGGTAGCACGCTTTGTGCTACCTATCTGTACCACCATCAACATGAATGGCTGTGCAGCTTTTATCCTCGTTACCTCACTCTTTGTGATGCAGAACGGAGGAATACCCATTACATGGATT
>JAFVHO010000071.1 GCA_017474485.1 Prevotella sp. | reverse complement strand
TAAAGATGAAAGAGGTTCGTTCCTTCTATGTTCCTGATGCACTGACAGCTACCGAGTTGCCATCTGAGGAAGCCATGCATGCCTTGCGCGTGTTACGCATGAAGATTGGCGATGAGATGGTGTTGATGGACGGTCAGGGCAACTACTATCGTGCTGAAGTGACCTTGGCTCATACTAAGCATTGCTTGTATGAAATCAAGGAACAGATGCCTCAGCAGCGACAGTGGCAGGGACATATTCATCTGGCTATTGCACCTACGAAGATGATGGAACGTATCGAGTGGATGACAGAGAAGGCAGTAGAGGTGGGAGTTGATGAAATATCATTCCTGAATTGCCAGTTCTCTGAGCGTCGCTTGGTTAAGATTCCCCGTTTGGAGAAAATTATGATTTCTGCTGTCAAGCAGAGCCATAAGGCATGGGTGACGCAGTTGAACGAAATTGTCAACTTCGATTCTTTCATCAAACAGCCTCGTGAAGGACATAAATATATTGCACATTGTTACGAAGAGGTGCCACGTACTTATCTCTTCGATGAACTTCAAAAGACTTCGGCATCCGACGATGTCACCGTATTGATTGGTCCTGAAGGCGACTTCTCTATCGATGAGGTTCGCCAAGCTGTTGCAGAAGGCTATATTTCAGTACATCTGGGTAAGAGCCGTCTGCGTACAGAGACAGCAGGCCTATCGGCAGTGATGATGATGCACTTGGCCAAAGAGAAATAATAAGTAGTAAACGATAATTCATTAATTAAATTAGATATGACTGATGAAAAAATTATGGCTACCGTCAAACCCGATGGGGAATGCTGGCAGCCGGAAATTGAGAAAATGCCTCGTGAACAGCTCAGAGAGCTGCAAGTAAAGAAACTGAAGGAGAGTATCAACGTTGCCTTGAAGTCGCCGTTCTATAAGAAACGGTTAGGCGAGTTGGGTATTACTGCTGATTCTATCCAGACACCTGAGGATATCCGTAAGATTCCGTTTACCACCAAGCAGGACTTGCGCGATAACTATCCCTACGGATTGGTAGGCGGCAATTTAGATGATGCCGTTCGTATTCACTCTACCAGTGGTACTACGGGCAATCCTTGTGTTGTTGTCTATTCTGAACACGATATCTGTTCGTGGGCTAATATGATTGCCCGCAATCTATATATGGTGGGTTGCCGCAAGAGTGATGTCTTCCAGAACTCCAGCGGCTATGGTATGTTTACCGGTGGTCTTGGATTCCAGTATGGTGCCGAGTGGCTGGGCGCTATGACGGTACCTGCTGCAGCTGGTAACTCGAAGCGTCAGATTAAGTTCATCAAGGACTTCGGTACGACTTGCCTCCATGCAATTCCTTCCTATGCTATTCGTTTGGCTGAGGTATTCCAGGAAGAAGGCGTAGATCCTCGTAGCACTAAGCTGCATACCTTGTGTATTGGTGCCGAGCCTCATACTGAGGAACAACGTCGTCGTATCGAGCGTATGTTGGGTGTCAAGGCCTATAACTCGTTTGGTATGACGGAGATGAACGGTCCTGGTGTGGCTTTCGAGTGTAAGAATCAGTGTGGTATGCACCTGTGGGAAGACAACTACATCATCGAGATTGTTGACCCCGATACATTGGAGCCTGTGCCCGATGGTGAAATTGGCGAGATGGTGCTGACGACACTTGACCGTACTATGATGCCTATCCTGCGCTATCGTACGCGTGACCTCACCCGTATCATTCCTGGCGAATGCAAGTGTGGACGTACTCATCGTCGTATTGACCGCATCAAGGGCCGTACCGATGATATGTTTATCATCAAGGGTGTTAACGTATTCCCGATGCAGGTTGAGAAGATTCTTGTTCAGTATCCTGGCTTGGGCAGCAATTATCTCATCACGCTCGATACAGAGGACGACAATGATATCATGACTGTTGAGGTTGAACTCGATGGCTTGAATACGGATGTTTATCCTGAGTTGCAGAAGATGACGCGTGATATCCAGCGTGCTTTGAAGGATGAAATTCTGCTGACACCTCGTGTGAAACTTGTCAAGAAGGGTTCTCTGCCCGTTAGCGAAGGTAAGGCCGTTCGTGTAAAGGATCTCCGTCCAGGTAGAGGATAAGGCAACCTTTGGTCTAATTGACAATTGAGAATTGATGAAGGTATTCTTTATCATACTGTCGTTGTTCTTGACTTGTGCCGTACAGGCACAGGTCAAGATGCGTGATGTCATCAAGCAGATGCCTGATTCGTTTGTACCTTATCTTAAGCAGAATGCTCGCCTTGATTTCATTGATTTCATCGATTCGGGTATGAAGGCTGAGGTTAGCAACGATTTGGGAGGTAAGAGTCAGTTGACGGAACTCACTGATGATTTTGCATCGCTTACCATGAATTCTGCTTCACAAATCCAGTTGCGCTTGCTTGATGTCAATGAATCTATAGACGATGCCCGCCAGATAATTTGTCTCGTTCGAACCTTTGGTGAGGGCATGCGCGAGAGCACTATTGATTTCTATTCCGTCAAGTGGCAACCGCTTCCAAAAGAGGGACGTATTTCCTTGCCTTCTTATATGCATTATATCATGCTCAGTTCGCAGGCTCCTGAATTGACGGTTCAGCGCGAGACGGGCTTGGATATCCCTGCAAATGAAGAACAAAAGGAAATTGATAAAACGTTAATTTCTTTTAAATGGAACGGAAAATCATTTAAAATGTATTAAATAATGCATTTGAAAGATAGAAAATCATTGTTGATACGAGAAATCTTCGTATATTTGTAGTGTGTTTTTCATGGTATTAGATTATTAAGGTTAATTTGAAGATTGGTTGTCGTGAGATAACCAATCTTTATTTTAACCCCATTTTATTCCTCAATTTGGTGTTCCAAAAAGAACCTCTGAGAACGTGTAAAATATAAGATTACACCTGCAAGATTGACAAATGCTACTGTCCAAAAAGCGGTGGCATAACTAAAATCTTCGGCTATTATTCCACCTAACAGGATCCCTAATCCCATACCTACATCCCACGAAATGAGAATGGTTGAATTGGCCGTACCGCGTTCATTATGGTGAGCCATGCATATCATCATATTCTGGAAGGCAGGCCACATGTGACCATTGCCCAGTCCAATCAGCATAGCTGAACCATAATAGCCTATATAGTTTGGGCACGCAATAAACAAGGTATAGCCCACCAACGAGATAACCATACCTTCAGCAGCATTATGTGTCAAACGTCCCTGACGTAAGGCTTTACCTCCTTGTAGACGTGACAGTATCAGACCAATAGAACATAGCATAAACCATGTGCCTGTACCTCCCGTAATACCCATCACCTGTTTGCCGTAGATAGCCAGATAGTTGCTGAGTACACCGAAGCAAAAACCAAAGAATACCATGTTGACACCCAAAAGCCAACCACGTTTAAGGAAGAAACGATCCAGCGACAACTTGCGGGGTTTGACGTTTGATGGTTGATGGTTGAGTTTGACCGTTGAGTCGATGATGAGTCCGAAGGTTGCAACAATCAGAGCCAGCCAGAATAGCAGATGGAAGTTGTGCGTCTGCGCATAGATAAAGATGGCAAATGAAGGTGCAATAGCCATCGCCAGATTGTTGCTGAGTCCGTAATAGCCAATACCCTCATTACGGCGTGAAGAGGGTAACACGTCAATAGCTACTGTGGAGTTGGCTACGGTGAGTGCTCCGAAGGGACCGCCATGCAGTGTTCTTACAATGGTAAAAAGCAGTAGTGTTGATGCTGCCAGATAGCCTGCAAAGAAGATGGCAAAAGCCGTAAAGCATACCATCAGCACCGTCTTTCGTGGGAAAGAATCTACAAAGTATCCGCTGAACGGACGGAATAACAAGGCGGTAATGGTATAGCCGGAAAGCACAAGTCCGATGATGTCCTTGGTGGCTTCGAATGTTTCGTGCAGATAGAGTGGAAGCAGCGGTGTCAACAAATAAAAGGCGGTGAATAGCGAAAAGTTCGCTATCATCACCTTACAATAGTTGCTGTTCCACAGACGTTCCATAGGGCAGGCTTTTACTAGTTCTACTAGTGTTACTAGTTCGACTAGTATTTCCTCAGGGCACCAATCAGCTCGTTGTTCTCAGTACGATTGCCAATCGTGATGCGTAGGCAGTTCTGACAAAGCTGAACCTTGTTGCGGTTACGCACAATGACACCTTTGTCTACCAGATAGTTGTATATGGCATTCGCATCAGTTACTTTAGCCAGGAAGAAGTTAGCATCTGTTTTATAAATCTTTTCACAGATGGGCAACTCCATGAAGGCCTGCATCAGCCGTGAACGTTCTGCCATCAGTATTTTTACCCATTTATCCACTTCGAAAGGGTCTTTCAACATCGCCAAAGCCTGTTCCTGTGTCAGCTGATTGACATTATAAGGATACTTTACCTTATTATATATAGCGATGATCTCTTTCGAAGCAAAGGCCATGCCCAAACGGATGGCTGCCGAGCCCCATGCCTTTGACATTGTCTGAAGGATGATGAGGTTGGGATGAGCGGGCAGTTCCTTACGCATAGACATCTGCTGCGAGAAGTCGATATAGGCCTCGTCAACAATAACAATGCCCTCAAAACCCTCGACGACTTTCATTATCTCGTCGCGATTCAGCGAGTTACCAGTGGGATTATTGGGCGAGCACAGCCAGATAATCTTCGTATGCTCGTCGCAGGCTGCCAACAAATCGGCTGCTTTGAAGTCGAAGTTCTCGTCAAGCAGAACTTGACGATACTCTACGTCGTTGATATCGGCACATACCTGATACATGCCGTAGGTAGGTGCGATAGCCACTACATTGTCGCGACCAGGATTACAAAATACACGATAAGCCAAATCAATAGCTTCGTCGCTGCCGTTGCCAAGAAATATCATCTCTTCTAGTACACCCTTCACCTTCTTCAACATGAGTTTTAGTTCGCGCTGCAAAGGATCTGGATAGCGGTTATAGGGACCGTTATACGGATTCTCGTTCGCATCGAGGAAAACGTGCGCCTCCTTGCCAGAGTATTCATCACGAGCACTGCTGTATGGGGCCAGACTCCAGATATTTGGACGTACAAGTTGTTCTAAGGACTTCATATTTCTTATTTTACTTTTTTACCACAAATTCCGCAGATGATACAGATTATATTATGCGTATTGTTTTAAAAATCTGTAGAATCAGCGTAATCTGCGTTTGATTCTCATTTCTCAATAGCTCGCCTGCGCACTGTCATGGCATTCTTGTGGGCATCGAGTTGTTCAGCTTCTGCCATCAATTCCACAGCACGGCCAATGTGGCGAATGCCATCTTCCGTCAAGTGCTGGAAAGTAATCTTACGACAGTAGGAGTCCAGATTGACACCGTTGTATGCCGTTGCATAGCCGTGTGTCGGCAGAGTGTGATTGGTGCCGCTGGCATAGTCGCCAGCACTCTCACAAGCGTATGGACCCAGGAACACACTGCCTGCATTTACCACACGCTCAGCCAACTGCTCATAGTCCTTTACCTGCAGAATCAGGTGTTCTGGTGCATAGAGGTTGGAGAGGTCTATCATCTCGTTGACGGAATCAACAAGCACGTAACAGCTGTTGTCCAATGCTTTGGCTGCCATCTCTTTACGCGGCAACTGCTGCAATTGCTTGTCGACTTCAGCTTGCACTTCGTTGAGTTTTGCTTCGCTATTCGTAATGAACAGCACCTGCGAGTCAATGCCGTGCTCTGCTTGTGACAACAGGTCGGCAGCTACGAACTCTGCATTCGCTGTCTCGTCAGCCAACACGCAAACCTCACTGGGACCTGCGGGCATGTCGATAGCTACCTCGTCGAGTGAGACATGCTGTTTAGCAGCCATCACATACTGGTTGCCAGGACCGAAAATTTTGAAAACCTTGGGCACTGACTCCGTACCGTATGCCATCGCACCGATAGCTTGTACGCCGCCAATCTTGTATATCTTGCTAACACCGGCAATGCGTGCAGCAACGAGGATGGCGGGATTTACCTTACCTTCCTTGTTGGGAGGTGTGCAAAGCACGATCTCCTTACAACCAGCAATCTTGGCGGGTGTAGCCAGCATCAGTACGGTAGAGAAGAGTGGGGCAGTGCCTCCAGGGATATAAAGACCTACACGCTCAATGGCCACGCTCTTCTGCCAGCAGGTGACGCCTTCCTGCGTCTTAACCTTCTGACCGACAAAACGCTGCGAGATATGGAACACCTTGATGTTATGATGAGCCAGAATAATGGCGTCGCGCAATTCATTGCTGACCAACTTCTCTGCTTCGTCCATCTCTGCCTCGCTGACGGCAAGGGTCGTGAGCTCAGCCTTGTCAAACTTCAGTTCGTATTCGCGCACGGCCTCGTCACCACGCTGACGGATATCATTCAGCACAGTGCTTACCGTCTCGTTCAGCTTAGTCAGGTCCAAGCGTGGACGTGCAACAATCTCAGCCCACTGGTCCTGTTTCGGATATTTATAGATCTTCATAATATTTCTTTTTCGACGGGAAAACCGTCGAACACACTAAAGGATCATTTTCTCAATCGGCGTTACAAGAATACCCTGTGCACCCATTTCCTTCAACTTGCCAATAATCTCCCAGAAACGCTTCTGATCCAGTACGGTATGTACAGAGCACCACTCCTCGTCGGCCAGAGGAATAATCGTGGGACTTTTTAAACCAGGCAGCACATTGATAATCTCCTGCAAGCGAGCCTTGGGAGCATTCATGCGTACATATTTTTTGTCTTCAGCATCCTTGACAGCCTTGAAGCGGAATAGCATTTCTTCCAGTGTGGCACGCTTGTCAGCACTCAGTTTCTTGTTGCCAATGAGCAATGCCTCGCTTTGCATCACCACTTCCACTTCGCGCAAATTGTTGCTAACCAGTGTTGAACCTGAAGAGACGATGTCAAAGATACCATCAGCCAATCCGATGCCCGGACTGATTTCCACTGAGCCGGTAATGACATGTATCTCGCAGTCGACACCTTGTTGCTTCATGTAGTCACGTAAGATGTTGGGATAGCTGGTGGCAATCTTCTTGCCATTAAACCAGTTCACACCACGATATTCAATCTCCTTGGGGATGGCCAGTGACAAACGGCACTGCGAGAAACCCAGACGTGAGATGATGTCGGCATCCTCGCCACGTTCTACGAACTCATTTTCGCCCACCACACCGATGTCGGCCACACCACTGGCAACGCTCTGTGGAATATCGTCGTCGCGCAGGTATAGCACTTCCAAAGGGAAGTTTCCAGACTGTACCAGCAAGGTACGCTTTGAGGCACTTATCTTAATGTCTGCTTCAGCCAGCAGGTTCATGGTGTCTTCATACAGACGACCTTTCGATTGTACGGCAATTCTTAGCATATTTCTATTATTTTCTCATTTTAGCTTGCAAAATTACGCAAAATAGTTGATATTTGCAAGAAAATGATTACTTTTGCACCCAAAATGGAAAGAAATTGAGTCGAAACGGCATATATATTCAGTTTTTTATGCTGCTGATTCTTGTTGTGGCATGTGGTCAGAAGAAACAGGAACCTGTGGTGACGCCTTGGGGTGAGATACAAGACAGTATACCTCAGGACGATAACTTTGATTTAGATGAGATACAGCGGAATGGTGAAATCATAGCCTTGACGCTGACGGGTCCTGAGACTTACTATGACTATCATGGCAAGCATCTCGGTGCACAATATTTGTTGGCTCAACGCTTTGCCGATAAGTTGGGTGTCATGCTGCGCATGGAGGTGTGTCGTGATTCGGCAGAGATGTTGCAACGTCTGGCTGATGGCGATGCCGACCTGATTTGTTATCCGATGAATAAAAAGGGCTCAGGTTGGATTGTTGGTGACGATAAGGCCGACTTGGTGCGTGAATTGGAAGCCTGGTGGAAGCCTACGCTTTTGGCTGAAGTTAAGAAGGAAGAGGAGTTCTTGCTGTCTTCACGTTCCGTCACACGTCGTATTTTCTCACCCATGCTGAATCGTGCTGGTGGTGTCATCTCTCACTACGACGGTTTCTTCCAGCGTTATGCTTCTACTATTCGTTGGGACTGGCGACTGCTGGCTGCCCAGTGCTATCAGGAATCTACCTTCGACCCGCAAGCGCATTCGTGGGCGGGCGCCTGTGGACTGATGCAGATTATGCCAGGTACGGCTGATCATTTGGGGTTGGCTCGCAGTGACATGTATGACCCAGAGAAAAATATCGCTGCCGCTGTGCGCTATATTGCCGAATTGGAACATTCGTTCAGCGATATTGCCGACCGTACCGAGCGCATCAAGTTTGTGCTGGCAGCCTATAACGGTGGTCATTTCCACATCCGCGACGCGATGGCCTTAGCCAAAAAGAATGGCCGTAATCCTCGTCGTTGGGGTGATGTGGAAGCGTATGTGTTAGGTTTGGCTCGTGCGGAATACTATAATGACCCAGTGGTGAAGTATGGTTATATGCGTGGCTCTGAGACAACGGATTATGTACGAAAAATTCACGAACGCTGGAATGGCTATCGTGGCGTCAAAACCATCCGTGCTGGATTCTCTCCCAACACGGTGCCTCAGAAAGCCAAGCGCGAACGCAAGAAAAAGTATCAGGTCTAACGATTACAGCGTTCCTTTGGTAGATGGCAACTCGTAGTGGTACACGTCACGGCGTACCGCCATCTTCAACGAACGGGCCAGTGCCTTGAAGATTCCCTCAATTTTGTGATGCTCATTTTCGCCTTCAGCCTTGATGTTCAGATTCATCTTGGCAGCATCGCTGAGGCTTTTGAAGAAGTGTAGAAACATCTCTGTGGGCATCTCGCCAATCTTTTCACGTTTGAATTCAGCATCCCATACAAGCCAGGGACGACCGCCAAAGTCAAGTGCTACTGAGCAGAGACAATCGTCCATCGGCAGGCAATAGCCGTAACGCTCAATGCCGCGCTTGTCGCCAAGGGCTTTCAATAGACATTCGCCCAATGCCAGTGCCGTATCCTCAATGGTGTGGTGCTCATCAACGTGCAAGTCGCCCTTACAATGTACGGTCAAATCCATCATACCGTGCTTGCCAATCTGCTCCAGCATGTGGTCGAAGAAGCCCAAACCCGTTTCAATGTCGCAATGTCCGTTGCCGTCCAAATCTACCTTAATATAAATATCCGTTTCTTTGGTGGTGCGCTGTACTTCTGCCGTGCGTTCACCGCCAAAAGCTATCTCGGCAGCCTTGTCCCAACTGCCTATCTGCAGGAATCCGCAGCCTATGTTCTCAGCAAACTTGCGGTCGGTTTCGCGATCGCCAATGACGTAGCTGTGCTTGATGTCGTATTCTGGATTGTTAATATATTTCTCAACCAAACCAGTGTTAGGCTTACGTGTAGGCGCATTGTCTTCTGGAAAGTGTGGATCAATGAGAATATCGTCGAACTCTACACCTTCACCCTTCAACGTATCGAGGATGAAGTTCTGTACGGGCCAGAAGGTATCCTCTGGAAAAGCATCGGTACCCAAGCCGTCTTGGTTGCTGACCATGACGAACTCGTAGTCGGTATGCTGTCGCAGGAATATCAGGTTGCGTATGGCACCTGGTACGAATTTAAGTTTTTCAAAAGCGTCTATCTGTTCGTCGGCAGGCTCTTGAATGATGGTGCCGTCGCGGTCAATGAAGAGAATCTTTTTCATCTTATGTTTTGTTTTTGTTGTTCGCGTTCCTGCTCTTTCGTGTCAATGCTGCCATAAATATAATAAAAATGTACCAGCACCACCAGCACGACGTAGTATTCAATGAAGTTCGTCAGTGCCAGTGTGGTGAAAGTCAGTGGCAATATGTAGTTCGGCATACCTGATGGGTCACCTATCAGCATACTCTGTTGAGACTGCATGTTAGCCAGTGTAAGGATTGCGGCAGGCGTTAGTATAATGACACTAATCAGTATGACCAGCAATGTGCTGACAAAGAATACCAGGAAGGTGCTGCCCCAATAGCGCAGGCCGCGCTTGTAGTCGCGCCATAGTGATGGCCAAAAGCTGTGTTCAGGTGTCATCACGTATTTCATGATAACATAGTAGAGGGGCAATATCAGCGGAAACAAGGGCACCAAAACGATGAATAAGGGTAGGGTGAAGACAACGGCTTTCAGCGTGCGCCCCATGAGACTGCTGTCTGGCTTCCACCAACTGGCAGGCGTGGTGATGGCGTTCGTGTCCTGATGCTCTTTCAACTTGTTCAAAACTGTAGCCGTTGCCAATGATTCCGTCGTGAGTGTCAGCAGAATCAGCACGACCAGTGCTATGATGAGTGCCGTTATATTGGGCAGATGGATGTTTCCTATTGTGCCTAAGGCTGCTCCGACGATGGCATAGACGAGTGTCATGAGCCACGAGGCCTTGAATAGCTTGCGGAAATTTCCGTTATACAGTCGGTAGCCCTCAGCCAGAATACTGCGGTAGCTGCGGGCTTTCATGAGTGTGTTATCGTCTGTTTTCTCCATTGTATTTTGCTTATTGTGGTGCAAAGGTACAAAATAATTAACAATTAAGAATTAATAATTAAGAAATATTTTGTATCTTTGCACGCGATTATGAAAATATTGCAGTGGGGCTTCATCGGATGCGGTGAGGTAACTGAGAAGAAAAGCGGCCCTGCCTTTTCTGAAGTTGAAGGGTCGAGTGTAGTGGCTGTAATGAGTCGTGACAAGCGCAAAGCACGTAGCTATGCCGAACGTCACGGCATTCCTCGTTGGTATACGGATGCTCAGGAATTGATTGACGATCCTGACGTCAATGCCGTCTATATTGCTACACCTCCCTCCAGTCATGCTACCTATGCCATTATGGCCATGAAGGCTGGCAAACCAGTCTATGTCGAGAAGCCGTTGGCTGCCTCGTACGAGGATTGTGCACGTGTCAATCGCATCAGCGAGCAGACAGGTGTGCCCTGTTTTGTAGCCTACTATCGCCGCTACCTGCCGTATTTCGAGAAGGTGAAGGAGATTGTGGAGCGTGGCATCATTGGCAAGGTGGTCAATGTGCAGGTGCGTTTTGCCGTTCCGCCCCGTGAATTGGATTACGAACATGCCGAGAACCTGCCTTGGCGCTTGCAGCCCGATATTGCCGGTGGTGGCTATTTTTATGACTTGGCACCTCACCAGCTCGACCTTTTGCAACATTTCTTCGGCGTCATCATCGAGGCTCGTGGCATTTGTGCCAATCGTGGCGGTCTGTATAAGGCTGAAGATTCAGTCAGTGCCTGTTTCGAGTTCGAGAACGGTTTGCCAGGCTCAGGTTCCTGGTGTTTTGTGGCCCACGAATCGGCCCGCGAAGACCGAATCGACCTGATTGGCGATCGTGGCTCTGTGTCGTTCTCCGTTTTTGACTATCAGCCCATCCGCCTGCATACCATTCATGGCGAAGAAAGTTTTGCGGTACCCAATCCGCCTTACGTGCAGTTCCCGCTCATTAAGAATGTATGCGAACATCTGCAAGGCATCGGTATCTGCGAGTGTACCAGTATATCAGCTACCCCTGTCAACTGGGTGCTCGATCGTGTGTTAGGAAAATTCTGAAGTCCATGCGCAGGTTGTTGTCGATAGTGTTGCTGATGATGGTAAGTTTGGGCGCGACAGCTCAGGATTCCGTTGCCGTGGAAGAACCCAAGCATGAACTCAGCTGGCTGCGTCGCACCATTCGTGGTTTCAGCTATATCGACGAGAACTATGTCGAACCACAGCACTACAACTGGTCAGTCATGTTACAGGGCACTTACAACTACGACTACTACCGGCTCAGTTCTACTGGCGGCAATGAGCAGTCTGTCAGTTTTGCACCGTCACCGACGTTTAAGTTCGGTCCCTATTTCGGCTGGCGCTGGATATTTGCAGGTTATGCTTTCGATATTAAGAATGTTGACGTGAGCGACCTCAAGCAGGAGATCGACTTCAGTATCTATGCGGCTCAGCTGGGTGCCGACATCTATTATCGACGTACGGGTTCCGACTATAAGATTCGTAATGTGAGTCTGGGAAAAGATATGGATAAGGAACACTTTGAGAATTTGGCCTTCGACGGACTTAGCGTGGGCATTACGGGTTTCAACATCTACTATATCTTCAACCACCAGCGTTTCTCCTATCCGGCTGCGTTCGCTCAGAGCACCATGCAGAAAATCAGTTGTGGCTCGTGGATGGCAGGTTTGGGCTATATGCGCAACTCGCTCGACTTCGACTATGAAAAAATGCAGAGTACCTTGCAAAAGGCTACCAATAAAGAGGTAAAACTGGACAGCGGCCTGATGTTCAATAGCGTTAAGTACTATAATATCAACGCTTCGGTGGGTTATGCCTACAACTGGGTGTTTGCCCGCCACTGCCTGTTCTGTTCCAGCCTTTCGCTGGCTTTGGCCTACAAGCAGTCACGAGGTGAAACGGCCAACGAGGAAAAAACGGGTTTTGACATTTCAAATTTCAATATCGATGGCATTGGGCGCTTTGCTGTGGTTTATAACAATAATCGATGGTATGCCGGTGCTTCGGCCATCGTGCGTGCCTACAACTATCATAAGTCGCGCTTTGCCGCCAACAACATCTTTGGAAATTTAAACATCTATGTGGGCTACAATTTCGGAGCTCGCGAGGCATATAAAAAGAAAAAGGAATGAAACGACTCTTAATATATATTATAGGTATCATGCTCGTGCAGGGCATGGCTGCTCAGACCACATATCTGCAGGCCGACAGTTTGAAGATATGTCAGCTGTTACAGCAGGCCAATCGCGAGACGTCTGTGCTCTTGCTGGCTCGTCAGTTCCTGGGCGTACCCTACGTGGCTCATACTCTCGAAATCAATGATGACGAACGTCTGGTGGTCAACACGCGTCAGTTGGATTGTACGACGCTGGTCGAGACGGTGACAGCGCTGAAGCTTTGTACGCAGGCCGATAAGCATGGCTTTGCCGACTATTTAAATGCCCTGCGTCAACTGCGCTATAGGCAGGGACGCATGGCTGGCTATCCCTCACGTCTGCACTACTTCACCGACTGGATTCGCGATAAGGTGGAGATGCAACTTGTTACTGATATCCAGCAGCCCAATCCGCCCTTCTCGGCTGTCCAGACCGTCAATGTCGACTACATGTCTACGCACCCCAGTGCTTACAAGGCTTTGAAGGCTAATCCTGCGCTGATTCCTGAGATTCGTGCTGCCGAGCAGTCGCTGACGGGTATGAAGGTACGCTATATTCCCAAACGCTCGCTTCGCAACAGTGCTTTGCTACGCAAGGTGGTGAAGGATGGCGACATACTGGCTATTACCTGCAATAAGAAAGGCCTCGAAATTGCTCACCTGGGTTTTGCCGTATGGCGTAGCGATGGACTTCATCTGCTCAATGCGTCGATGATTCACAAAAAAGTGGTTGAGGAGCCCATGACGCTCTATGAGTATATGCAGCGCCACAAGACCCATACGGGCATCCGCGTCATCAGAATCAATTAACGAATAGTCGAAATAACGAAAAAATAGTCAATATATGGAATTACCCGATTTTATGAAGTATGGCAACAAGTTCTCGAAGAAGGACTTTGTTGAGAAGATTGCACGCATCGCCAAAGGTGCTGGTGCTAAGTTGGTTTATGCCGCTCTTATCTTATATTACACCTTGCAGAGCGACAAGGTCAGTGCTACTAATAAGGCTATGATTATTGCTGCTTTAGGCTATTTGATCAGTCCAATCGATGTGGTACCAGATGCTATTCCCATTGCAGGTTTGGCCGACGACTTGGGTGTGCTGGTTTTCGTACTGAAGAAGGTGTGGACTGATGTCGACCCTGAAATTCAGGTGAAGGCTAAGAAGCGCCTGTCAAAGTGGTTCGATGAGGACGAGATAGCTGAAATCAACGAACTTTTCGAAGGTGAAAAGTAAATCGCTGGAAAGTGACAACATCGCAATTGCATGGTTAACGAGTATCAGATTCGGGTGCAGCCCCACGTGGCAGCCAACGAGCAGGCATTGCGCAGCTATCTGGCCGACGAGTACGGATTCGACGTTCGTACGGTAACCGCTGTGCGCATTCTGCGCCGTAGCATCGATGCCCGCCAGCGTACCATCTTTGTCAATCTGAAGGTGCGCGTCTATATCAACGAGCAGCCACAGCAGGACGAGTTCGTTCGTACAGAATATCCTGACGTCAGCAGCCGTCCTCAGGTCATCGTTGTCGGTGCCGGTCCTAGTGGCTTGTTTGCTGCCCTGCGACTCATCGAGTTAGGCCTGCGTCCTATTGTGCTCGAACGTGGCAAGGATGTCCACGAGCGTAAGAAAGACTTGGCGCAGATTGCCAAGACGCAACAGGTCGATGGCGAGAGCAACTACTGCTTTGGCGAGGGTGGGGCAGGAGCCTACTCAGACGGCAAGCTCTATACGCGCAGCAAGAAGCGTGGCTCTATCGAGAAGATTCTGAACGTTTTTTGTCAGCATGGTGCCTCGACCAATATTCTGGCCGATGCCCATCCCCATATCGGAACCGACAAGTTGCCACGTGTTATTGAGAACATGCGCAACACCATCCTCCGCTCGGGTGGCGAGGTGCATTTCCAAACCAAGATGACGCAGCTTATCATCAAGGGCGATTGTGTGATCGGCTGTTTGGCAGCCGATCAAGAGTTCCTTGGTCCCGTGATTCTTGCCACAGGCCATTCGGCTCGCGATGTCTATCGTTATCTGGCTGAGGCTAAGATAGATATTGAAGCCAAGGGTATTGCCGTTGGTGTACGTTTGGAGCATCCCTCCGAACTGATTGACCAGATACAATACCATAATCGTCAAGGGCGCGGCAAGTATCTGCCTGCTGCCGAATACTCGTTTGTGACGCAAGTCGATGGACGTGGCGTCTATTCCTTCTGTATGTGTCCTGGTGGCTTTGTCATTCCTGCCGCCACTGACAAGGAACAGATTGTGGTCAACGGCATGAGTCCTTCGAATCGTGGTGGACAGTGGTCGAACAGCGGAATGGTGGTCGAAATTCGACCAGAAGACATCAATCCAGCTGACTATCCCTCACCTTCTCACTCTCTCACCTCCTCACCTTTACGTGTTTTGGCATTCCAAGAACAGCTGGAACGTGACTGCTGGCAACAAGGCAATCGCCGTCAGACAGCGCCTGCACAGCGTATGGCCGACTTCGTCAACAATCGCCTGTCCTACGACCTGCCAAAGAGTTCGTATGCCCCAGGTCTCATTTCGTCGCCCCTCCATTTCTGGCTGCCCAAGTTCATCAGCCATCGTCTACAGGAAGGTTTTAAGGCCTTTGGTCGCATGAGCCACGGTTTCCTGACCAACGAAGCTACCATGATTGGTGTCGAGACCCGCACCTCCAGTCCTGTGCGTATACTCAGAGACGGCGAAACCCTGATGCATGTACGCATTCAGGGTCTCTTTCCGTGCGGTGAGGGTGCTGGCTACGCTGGTGGCATCGTCTCTGCCGGTGTCGATGGCGAGCGCTGTGCAGATATGTGTGCCCAGTGGCTTTCTCAGTGTTCCTGATTTTCTGTCCTTACTTGATGGTCAGCCAAACGGCCTCGCCACGATTCTTGGCTTCAACTATCTTTTGCTTCAATTCATAGAGCCACTTGCGGCTTTCGAGGAGCTGGCCTACAATCTGGTTGCGACCAACGAGGATGCAGCCAGCGGTGTCCTTGGCGGTATTGCCCATGTGGATGCGAATGCCCTTGAAAAGGTGGTTAAAGTCGGGGCCACCGAGCAACAACGGGAGCCACATCTTGAACTTCGGACTCCACGTAATCACTACGGCGTAACGGTCTTCTGGGATGGCAAAGGGCTTCAACAATTGCGCCTTGACGGGTTGGAGGCGTTGGTGGAGCCAGAGGGCATGATACGCTATCTGCCCACAAAGACGTCGAACAATATCTTCTTCCGTCGTTTAACCCACATTGCAGCTAAATGCTACGTATCTCCTTGATTTTCAGGAGGTTGATTTTTTGGAGGTGCTTTTGGGTGTACCTGCGATTTTACTTTTCCTATCGGATTGGGGCTGATTTCCAGCAAACTGTATATT
>JAFVHO010000070.1 GCA_017474485.1 Prevotella sp. | reverse complement strand
GTCCTTTACACGACCGCCACGAACCAGCACGATGCTGTGCTCCTGCAAGTTGTGTCCCTCTCCGGGGATGTACGAGTTAACTTCCTTCTGATTAGTCAGACGAACACGGGCTACCTTACGCATAGCCGAATTAGGCTTCTTGGGGGTCGTTGTGTAGACACGAACGCAAACACCACGACGCTGAGGACATGAGTCCAGAGCGGGTGACTTGCTCTTGTCAACGAGCACCTTTCTGCCTTTTCTTACCAATTGTGAAATTGTAGGCATAATTGTTTGTTTTTTAATTAATTATATATTATGTATATGTTATAATCAGACATAGTACACCCACACTTTGGGCGCTTTTGGGGTGCAAAGGTACAAACTTTTCCCGATTCCACCTAATATATATGTAATAAATAAACGCTTACTTAATGCTTTTTAACATTAAATAAGCGTTTTAACTTTTTTAAACCACGATTTTACTATGCTTCACCCTTACCAACAGGGAAAGGAGCAATGGTTCTCGGCTCTTGTTGGGGTATTTTGATAGGCCCGAATTCCCGTTCATAACGAACGATGTTTTCCTGCAATGCACCCAACAGGCGTTTGGCATGTTCAGGGGCCAGAATAACACGACTCTTCACCTGCGCCTTAGGCACTCCAGGTAGCACACGGGCAAAATCGATGATAAAGTCACTACTCGAATGTGTGATGATAGCAAAGTTGGCATACTCACCTTGAGCTACCTCTTGGGACAGCTCAATCTGTAATTGATTGTTCTTATTTTCACTCATAACGTTTCTTACTGTTCAGGGACAACACGCTCGTTAACAAAATCGCTGATTTTCTGTGCATATTTCTGTGCAGCAGCAGACTCATTCTTTGAGATCTCAAAGGCCCTGATACGGGCACGGCTGGCAGCATCTTCATCAACCAGATAGTAGGCCTCAACAGAAATAGTTCCATCGTCATTCTGCTTGGCAACACTGAAACTCGGGCGCAGCTCACCCTTGATTTCCTGTTGTACCTTACCTTCAAAAGCAGCATAGAACTTATCAAACTCAGCCGTCAGATCACCAGAATTCAAAGCTTCATCAGAAAGCACGCGTCCCTTCACCAACTGGCCGGCAGAAGTAGCATAACGGGCGGCGGCACTGTTCTGAGCAGCGTTAAGAGCCAAGTTACGAGATTTTGCTTGCGAGAAGCCCGGCACTTCTACCACCTGATCTCCCTTTGACCACATTTGTGTAAAATGTTGGGTGAGCTTAGTCTCAAGAGTCAGTGTTGTACCGAAGATCTCGTAGCCTTTTTTCTTGTATTCCTTCATCTTCTTACTTACCTCCTTCTTCACAGCCTTTGCCTGCTGCTTGGTCAATTCCTGGGCATTTGCCATCGGCAGCATCATGGTGACTGCCATCAGCATTAATACTAATTTCTTCATAATCTTTCTGTTTTAGTGTTACATTAATTCTCTTGTTTAATCGAAGTTTCCTCCGTATATCAATCCATAATAAGGATCGTCGCGTTCAAAGTTACCATTCCATTTCGAGTCACGGTTGGGCTGCCACGTACGCACCTTGATGACAGGAGCATCCATATCGTTCATATCGACCATCAGGAACAGGTAGCCCGTATCACCATAGCTAGATGAATAGTAGTCCTGATGAATCAAGATGCCAAAGGTATCTGCACCCTTGCCCATCTTCTTGATGTCATTGTCGGTAAAGCGGATGTTGATGAACTCGTTGCTGCCAAAGCTCCTCTCCAAATTCTTCAAGTAGGTGGTCTTGTCCAGACGGGTGTACTTCACCATATCGTTGTCAATATACTGCTGGTTTTCACCCTTCTTATTGGCATGCTTCGTGACGTGACCCACGATAATGATGGCGTCATCGTCGAAGATGCTCTTGATGTAGTCGAGACGCTTCAAAGCGAAAGCGGTCTTATAGTTCTCGAGGAACGTAGCGAGTTGCATGCGTACATCCTCGCTCCACGGTGTATCGCGCTGGAAAATGTCGTCACGCGCCGTCTTGTCAAGGCCGAAGGCGACAGACTCAATCTTCTCATCCTTATTAAATGTAAAGGTGACATCCTCCACAAAGGAACGTTTGTTGTTCTTGAACGTAAACTTCATGGGCACCGAGCGGCAGATGGTACGGTCGCCCAACTGGTAGAACTGCAGATTAGGATTGCCAATGAGTGAAGCATTACCATAATGTACCAGCTTGTCGAACATCTCATAGCCACCATCGGTAAACAGGTCTTTCACTGACTCGTAGTTCTTCTGTTTAATAGCATCGACCACCTGTTCGACGGTTTTCAAAAACGGTTTAGGCTGAGCCACCTGTACTGCATGGGTAGCGACAGCCATGTCAGAGACAGCAGTCTGCAGAGTAGCCTGAGCCTGCTTCTGCTCCGACTTATTGCCAGAATTAACTGTCACCGTTGCCTCCTTATAGTTGACGGTATTGAAGATATGCATGACCTGCTCCAGTTCAGGATCCTGACGCATTTGGCTCTTGAACTCATACTCATACTGGATATTAAACTTGTTCGTAGGAGCACCTGGACGCATCTCCACCTGCATAATACCATCCTTTGCAGAGAATATGTTCGAGTAATTCAGGCCGTCCCAATAGTGGAAGTCAAGACTCGTCACAGGCTTGCCCTGATAGGTAAACAGCAGAGTGACTTCCTGGCCCTCTATCTTCGTCACCTCACACTTGATTTGACTCAAGATGTTACGGATTTGCTCAGGAATCCACATAGCGGCAGGCACCTTCATGCCGTCGATAGTCAGTTTCACGCTACCAGGATTCTGAAGGCTCTTCAGCATACATGAAGCCCAGTAGAACTGGCGCAGGGCAGCATCAATACGGCCAGCCTTCTCTGCACTGCGGGCACTCATCACATAGTATTCTACCATATCCTTACGTTCCTCGAACACCTTTTCAAGTTCAGTGCGCTTGATATAACGGATGACAGCTGCTGTCGGTGCCTCACTGACAATGACACTACGCGTATTCTTCAGCGTACCCTGCGAATAGGTACGTACCACATTCTGTACCGTTGACTGGGCATCGTTACCAGTAGCCGTATTCACCTCACGTTCGTCAATCATGAAATCACTCTCAACCTGCACAGATATCTTACTCATCAGGTTAGCCAGAGCCTCTTTATCAGCCTCACTTACAGTAGAGCCATAACCTTGCCCCCATATATAGTCTGCAGAATTCTTGATACCTTCAGCCTTGTCTTCCGTCTGAGCCAGCGTCCAGACTGGTGAGAATATTAGCAGGAATAATAATAGTCTTTTCATCATTATTGCAATAATCATTTCGCTCTTCGGGGGCAAAGATAAAGAAAATTGGCGAAACTACCAAGATTTTCGCCAATTTTCTTTAATATATGTGTATTTACTACCTTTTTTAGCGGACAACCATCTTACGTCCATTCTTCAAATATACGCCCTTCTGCGTAGGCTTCTGTTGCAGCTTGTTTCCCTTCAAGTCGTACTAGTTATCACCTCTGCCATCAGACATCTTACATCTTACATCTTCAATGCCTGTCACATCGCCATTCATATCGCTGATAGATATGAACTGTGGAGCAGGACCATTGCCATGATGAACCGTAAACGCCTCAAAGGGACGGATGTTTACACAAAGATACGGATTATTTTTGAAAGGGCAAAGGATTTTAGGGATTTCTTTTATGGATTGTTATTTATAGGTTTACATGCCACGTCAACAAAAACATGGTGCACTTTCTGCACTTTCTACACTTGAAAGGTTTTCAACAAGCACAGCACAAATCTCTTATGTATAGCATGTTATAAAGACACCGGACGAATTTCTTTACACGAATCATCATTCAAAAATGCGCACGCCCCATCCTGCATAATAGCGCCGCTGCTACTTTGCATAATGGTACGACATACCAACATAAAGGCAACCATCTGTAGTAAAACAAGTTGTTTTGCAAAATTTAGAGGCACTTTACGAAAAAATAGAGGCGCTATTTTTTCAAACGGAGGCGCTATTTTTCCAAACGGAGCCTCTATTTTTTCAAACGGGGCCACCGTTTGTCTAAATTCTCTAGAGAATTCAGACCTATTGCGGCACCAGATAATTGTATGGCAGTTGCGTGTTTTCGAGTAGGCCTTCCGCTTATCAAAATAGGGCCATCATAAATGTAAACTTCAGTCTTATAGACTTTTATAATGTTTCTATTGTAACTTTTTCAGGTGTAGAAAGTGCAGAAAGTGCACCATATTTTTGTTATCCCTATATTTGTTCGCATATTAAGTAGAGCTAATAAAATTAACAGAAAGGACTGACAGACTACGAAATCTGTCAGCCCTTTGTCTATTAAAGAATTCCGTTATCTCTACTCGATAACCGTCTTCTTGCCATTCAGGATATAAACACCCTTCTGCGTAGGCTTCTGCTGCAGGCGACGGCCATTCAAGTCGTACCACTTTTCACTATTAGCTTCTTCACTATTCACTAGCGAAGCGCCAATGTCCGTTATGCCGACATTCATATCGCTGACAGGTATGAACTGTGGAGCAGGCGAATTGCCCTCGTGTATGGTGAACGCCTCGAACGGACGTATGGCGCGATAGTTGGACTCGAACACACTGCCCTCCAAATACTGTCCACGCTGTTCACCGACGTTCAGAGCATAAGCATCTTGACGGGGCTCCAAGGTCTGGAAGCAGGGCGCGAACATGAGCATGCCGCCACCCTCGTTTTGCATGTATGCGGGGAAGATGTCTGTCACGACCACATCGACATCCTGCGACGAGAAAGTCACGCGGCCATTCAGATTGAACTCAGCAGGATAGGCAACGCTGTTGTTAGGCATCGAAATCAAGTAAGGCATGTTGGCAGAAATTACCGTCGCCTGACCTAAGCCCTGAGGCGTCATCTCTCGCAACCAGAAGTGCTTAACGCTAGACGTGTTGCCGAAGGGTGCTATCATACCCTGCTTCTCGTGCATGATGGTCTGCACAGTGAAGGGCAGTGCAATGGTCTCCCAGCCACGGGCCACGCCAATCTCCGTCTGTTGACGGTACTCGTGGGTGTAGCTAATCATCTCAGCCTTAAACGTCCTTGGACAATAGAAGTTGCCATTACCCTCACTGACATCAGTCAACACGATGTTCTTAGCGAAGTCGCCAATAATGACATTGTCACGATTGGCGGGAGCCAGCGAATCTGCTGCAACATATATCAGCATATTCGGATTGTTCAGTCCCTGCAAGTCGTCGTTTGTCAGCGTTGCCGTACTATTCCAGACAATAGCCGTAATGGTTTTTGCCACCTCAGCACGTCCGCCAACAGCTTCAAGTGCATCCATCATCGTCGTGCCACTGCCTATCGTCAGCACGCCATTGCTTTCAAAGGTTACGTCAATCTGGTTACTATCAGTATTAATATATTTAAAATTCTGCCAACCTGCCGTATTCCGATATGATGCTACAGAAGCTTCCGGCACAAGGAGAATGGCATTACTGTACACATCGTCTGTAAACACATTGTCTTCAAACTCAAACGGTGTGACCACATCGGATATAATAGAACTAATCTGATTACAGCCCTCAAAAGTTCTCTTTCCTATATAATTTAATGTAGCTGGGAAATGAATCATCTTTAAAGAAGAACATCCCATAAACGCATAGAATCCTATACCTTCCACACCTTCCTGCAAGGTCAGTTCCTCTAGACTGTAAATATACCAATAACCAAGTGCTTCATCAAGTCTTACTTGTGAGTCCTTAGTAATCACAAGTGACTTAAGGTATTTACAACCTCGGAAAGCATTGCCGCTTACGGTTTCTATGGTTTCTGCAATAACAAAGCTCTCGTTTCTTTTACCTGCAGGATATTGAACCAACGTCTTACCATCCTTCGACATCAAGATACCTTCTATAGCGCAGAACGCCATATTTGCTTCATCCACTTCAAAAGTCTCAAGACTTGTCAATTCTCCAAATGGATTAACATTAACAGAGGCCAGGCCCTTTCCTATGTGTACATATGTCACATTTGAACAACCATTCCATGTATTTGCGCCAACATTAACCACATTATCTGGAACAATGATGGAGGACAACGATGAACATCCCCCAAATGCATCATTCCCCACGCTTGTTAAATTTGCAGGAAGGACAACGGATACCAAATTAGAACACCTCTGAAAAGTACTATACTGCAATGAAGTTAATCCTGTGAAGTATTGCAACTCATCAAAGCTCGTAATCTCTTTATTCTCTCTGAATATCGTGTTACTCATTTCAGTCACGGCTGCAGCCTCATCTTTACTCAGTTCTCCATCGCCATCCGTATCCCAGTTATTGACACAGATTGCTTTTACATTAGCATCAGCAAACTGGATGATGCTGTCATCGCCTTGAGGTGTCGGGGCTTCGAACAGATACGTTGCAACATCAGAGACCTCATAACCATCGACAACGGCTACAGCTTTGATAGTAGCATTCTCGGAGAGCGTCAGCGCATCAGTATAGAGAGTGCTGTTCTCAGTAGGTGTCGAGCCATCCAGCGTATAGTAGATTTTAGCGTCGAACGGACTCTGAATCTTCACTTTGCTGTCGGTCTTTGTAAAGGTGGGCTTGGGGCATTGGTCTTCCATATAAACCTCAAACTTCACATTATCGAAATAATAGATGTTGGCATCAGGATATTCGTTGAGTGAGAAGTCTACACGACCAAGTGGCTTCTGGTCAGTTGAAATACTCGAGGTGACAACCCCCTCAAAGGTATAGCTCTGCCATTCGGTATCAGCATAAATATAGGGGTTTGGCCAATCCCAAATAAAGTCACCGAAGTAGTCACCATGAGCTGCCATATATATCTTTGCCGCTTTCTCTGCACGATAGTCGAACGACAGCTTAATCTTAGTTCCCTCGCTGACAGGTTGATTCAGCTGGAACAAGAACTCATTATCGTAAACATTGTCCTGCTTAGCTGTAGCCTCCACCTTCAAGCCACGACTGTCATTAACACCCACACCATCTGTAATGCCAACAGATATCACATCCAAACTCTTCTGCATATTCCTGTAGAAGAAATTGCTAGACTCCTCGCCCTCCAAATCGCCATTGTTTATCAGATTGACAACGACACCCTTTTGCGGTTCATAAGGTTCTGAACCATTCTGCGTGAAGTAACCTGGAACACCTTCGCGGTCTAGACGAGCATAGGTACAATCGCCATGCGTAGCGGAATAAGACGTACCATTACCACCTATAAGGCTATTACAATCCTCAAATACCGTCTCCCTATTAATCTGCAGAGTAATATCCCAGTCTCTATCAGAATAGATAGTCCTCAGATTAGGACAATGACTAAACATATTACTGCACTCGCCAGCATTCTCAAAGCCACTTACATTAATCGTTTCTAATTGGGCACAATTACCAAACATCCCATAAGTCCAGAGCACATTAGAAGTATTGAAATTGCTGCAATCAATACTACGCAGTGAATTACATTCATTGAACATAGCTGCCATATCCTCTACACTCTCTGTCTTGAAATGGCTGACATCAATACTTTCCAATGAAGTACACCGTTGGAATAATGCACGCAGACTAGTTGTTCCCTCTGTGTTCAGATATTCTATACCATTAATCGTTGTGAGTGAAGTAAAGTCACTAAACCAGTTGGCCATCGTCCACGCATGGAAGTCGACAAACGAAGGATCAATTGTTACGTTTATAATGCTTTCTGCATATTCGCCCCAAGGTACGTTCGTACCATCTGGATTCATTGCCATAGCTCCTTGACGGTTACCCTTCTGAGAATCATAATATAACGTCAGGACGGTGTTGTTTTCACTCAGCACAGCATACGGCTCCTGGGCCCACAACTTCATTGGCATCATGATGGCAAGCACCAATATTAACAAGGATAATAGTCTTTTGTTCATATCTTTTCGTTTTTAGTTTCTTTTCGTTATTTCTTCTGTTTCTGCAAGTAGTGACACACTACGACCGCAAAGATACGGATTATTTTTGAAAGTGCAAAGGATTTTGAGGATTTCTTTCATGAATTGTTCAAAATACCCTCACATACTCACATCACAGGCCTCAAGCCCTTTTGTGCAGGGCATTTGAAGGACGTGAGGGATAAGCAATGTCCCTCACGTTACCCTCACATTTTGGGTCACATTCACTCCCACCGCATTGATGTGAGGACTCGAAGAGAAAAAAGTGAGGGAGACGTGAGGGAGAACGAAAGTCCCTCACGTACCCTCAGCCCTTTGTACATCGGACTTTGAGAGGGGTCATGTGAGTAAGTGAGGGACATTTTCGAATTCCTCAATTTTCTATCGAATGCTCGCGTTCAGTACGATTAATGAAAATTATTATTCCGTCGGCTTCGCACTCGCAGTCCGTAAGGAGCGGACTGGCAGTCCGTCGGGACGGACTAAACAAGAAACAAGATACACACCATACGTCACGTGAAGAAAATAAGACATTTTTCTTTGGCTGCTTCCTTTTTTCTTCGTATCTTTGCAGCATCGTTTGTTTGTCCTTAGGGGAAAATGGACGGTTGTCCCTATAAACAATTTATTAAATAAAACTATAGAATATGAAGAAACCTTTACGACTCATGCTACTTATTGTGGCAATGATGCTGCTCGGATTCAGCGCAAGAGCTGGCAGTATCACTGAAGAACAGGCCAAGGCGAAGGCCCAGAGTTTCCTACAGGCACGACACTCCCAGCCAAGCGGAAAGCGACTTGCTCCAGCTCGTGTGTCGAGAGAGCTACAAAGTGCCACGACGGGAGAGAAGACTCTCTACGTGTTTAACATTGGCAGTCAAGAAGGTTTTGTCATCGTCAGTGGCAATGACCGAACACGCAGTATTCTGGGCTATGCTGACAGCGGCACCTTCGATGCCAACCACGTGCCAGCTGCCCTGAACGAAATGCTTTCAATTTATGCCCGTCAGATAGAAATGCTCGGACAGACTAGAGCAAAGTCTGACTCAGTATCACGACAAGTTCGTGCCTCACGTCGTACCAGCGGTGTGATGTCCGATGTGGCTCCCCTGCTCACCACAACTTGGGATCAGGGATCTCCTTACAACAACTACTGCCCCACGCTCAATGACCAGACTGCCCTTACCGGCTGTGTGGCTACGGCCATGGCGCAGATAGCCTACTATCACAAGTTCCCCACCAGCCAGGTGCCAAGCCTTGCAGCCTACACCTCTGCCACCAACAAAATCAACGTGTCGGCATGGGGAGCTACTACTTTCGACTGGGACAACATGCTCAACAGTTATTCTGGCTCAGAGACCAATGCCCAGAAAGCTGCTGTGGCCACACTGATGCGCTACTGCGGTCAGGCTGCACAGATGGACTACGGCTTCACCTCCGGAGCCTACAATGGTGATGCACTCTATGCCTTCAAAGAGAAGTTGGGATATAATGCGAATGCCGACTTCAAGAGTGCTGCCAGCTATAGTGCTAATGGTTGGGAAGACCTTATATATAAAGAGGTACGCAATGGACGCCCCGTTTACTACTCTGCTTTGAACGGCGACGATGGTGGTCCACAGTGCGGCGGTCATGCCTTCGTCATTGACGGATATAAGGCAGACGGTAATTACTTCCACGTAAACTGGGGATGGGGCGGTGCCTGCAACGGCTACTTCAACCTCTTTGCCCTCGACTCATCCGCTCCCGAGTCGGCTCCGACCGCTACGGGCTGGCACTATCAGATGCTGGCCATCATAGGTCTGAGTCCTGAGGAAGTAAATACGGCCAAGCTCATGAAGGATGCCAGCGGCAGCTGGCTTATCACCAGTGCCGATGACTGGAATGAGTTGTCTGTCAACCTCGAAGCCTATAATGGCGGTTCATTCAAGTTGACTGCTGACATCAGCGTAACCACGATGGTAGGCATAGAAGAATCTCAGCCCTTCAGTGGAACTTTCGATGGACAGGGACACACGCTGAATGTCAATATTGAGAGTGACAATTATCATACAGCACCTTTCAGGTTAGTCAATGGAGGTTCAACGATTAAGAATCTTAAAGTTACGGGGTCCGTATCATCTTCCTATCACCATTCTTCTGGACTGATAGGGGGCTTTACAAACCAGAATGACAATACATCCATTGTCATCACCAACTGCGAAGTGGCAGTACAGGTAAATGGAAATGAATATGCGGGAGGTTTCATTGGACATAGCTGGGTCATGCAGCCTATATTTACCGATTGCGTTTTCTCTGGCAGCATCAACGGCTGTCACGACCACGGTTGTTTTGTAGGCTGGAAGGAGTGGGAAAGCAATCCCGTTTATGTGAACTGTCTGTCTATACCAACTTCTTTCAACGAAGGTTATTCCTGTGACTTCTCCCATCCAGGCGGTGGTGGTTCGGCAGACCAAGCTACCCTCACTAACTGCTATTCCTACTATGCAAATGGGTTCGGACTGGCACAAGGCACATCGGTTTCTTCTGACAAACTGACCAGCGGTTTTGTTGCTCATGCTCTACAAAACGGTACGCGCGAATGGACGACAGGTCAGGTGTGGGGCCAGCAGCTTGGCACTGATGCAACACCCGTGCAGACCAGTGACCTTAACAAAGGTGTATATAAAGTATCATTCTCAGTGAACGGGCAAGTAGTAAAAACGATCTTTGCCAATAGCCCCATTGGTGATAAGATGCCCGCAGGAGAGGATTTCGGATTGGCTAATGCCACCTTTACTTGTAATGGTTCTGCATTCACCAGCACCACTCCCATCACGAGCGACATCACCGTCACAATGACAGGTACATCGGCCTTTACGCTGACATTAGGCACACCTGCCAATGGCAGTATCAGCATCAACAATAACACTTGTTTGCCTGGTATATTGAAAAAAGTTACAGCTATTCCTGCCAACGGCTATGTGGTTAGTGCTGTTACAGTGACCGATGCCAACGGCAAAGCACTGCCTGTGACACAGGTGTCTAACGCCGCCAATGAATTTGTGTTCGCCTTCCCGAAGTCGAGTGTCACTATCAACGCAGAGTTCACACCTGGTGAAACGGAACCCATACGCTTCATTAACGGCGGACTGACGCTGCCCTCGTCTTGGCGCAGCAGCAACCAACCCTGGACTGCCGACACGTGGATGATATGGGGCGACGAATACGACGGCACCGACAACGTGATAGTAGGTACGCCCCCCACTGATGCTCTGGGGCACCAGTGGTATGAGGAAGGCTATGCACTGACTAACAGCGATACAGACATATTACCCAACGGTAATAAGATTGTATGGGAGAACCATGCTGCTTCATTCAAAGATAACGGTAACTACGACTATTTCAGGGAAAGCGGATCTCCTGGAGGAGATAGAAACGGTGACTTTTACATCCGTCGTATCTTCACCTTCAATACTGAGACTGTTCCAACAAAACTTTACTTGTCGTGCAGCTACGATGATGCGCCTGTGGAATACTATATCAACGGCACATTAGTATATGAGGATCAAAAGGCACAAAGCTGGCACGACGACTGCTATGAAGTAGAACTTACACCCAGTCAGATAGCACTCATACATACTGACGGCACACCCAATGTTTTAGCTGTTCATACATCACAGAACTGGGGCGGCTACCATCTAGATTGCGGCCTATATGACCCCACTGCCATTAGCTACGAGATAACAAATGAGCAGACCCTCAAGGTGCAGGCCAATCTTTTTGTGGGGGATGTAATCATACCCGAGACTATAACCTATAACGGCGTAACCTACACTGTGACAGAAATTCCAGATGAAGTTACGAATGATTGTCCCTACATGACCTCCATGAGCTTACCTCAGACGGTAACTAGTATAGGCACAAGGGTATTCTTCAATTGTGATAACTTACAATATGTAAAAAGCTATATTCCTATCTATCAAGAAGATCAAGAGAAAGTCTTGATAGCAGTTCCCATAAATGCTACAGAATTTGAAGTGGATGCTGATTGTTCAAGAATTAGGAAAAATGCCTTCAAGTTCACAGAGCAACTGACCACGCTTACCCTACCACGCTCGCTGACCTATATCGGCAATAGCGCCTTTGTCGGCTGCACGGCTCTTACTGAGATTTACGCATATAGCCGTCCCGTATCCCAGACTGAGGGGAATGCCTTTGAGGGCCTTGACAAGTCGAAGATTACGGTGCATGTCTATGCATCTGCCCTCGACAGCTACAAACAGTCGTGGGGTGAGCAGTTCAACTACGTCAGCATGCCAGACCCACAGACTGTCACGCTCACCATTAACGTGACTGATAGGGGCACACTCCGTACGCTCATCGAGGCTGCTGTAGCAGAAAAGAACAGTACCATTTATGACGTGACGGGCATCACTGTGACTGGTAGCATCAATCAAGACGACTTGTGGACACTCTCCCAGATGTGTACGGGTGCCTATTCCTTGGCTACCATCGACCTTAGTGGAGCAGACATCGAGGGCAACTACATTGACAATGGAATGTTCCGTGACAGGGAGAAACTAGTTTCCATTATATTCCCCGAAACATTAGAATACATTAACGACGAGGCTTTTTACAACTGCGATGGTCTAACGTCCATTGACATCCCTGCCTCAGTGAAACGTATTTGTAGTGGTGCTTTCGCCTATTGCAACAATCTCGTTTCGGTGACGGGCTTGGAAGGTCTCATGGATGCTGGGGATGTATTCTGGGGTACAGCCATTACCCAACCTGTCTATGGCGGTACTGTATTCCTATATATGCCTTCCTCGATAACAGGTGAATACGAAATGCCTGCTGGCATCAAAATGACTGCAGCTTGTGCCATGCGCGGCTCTCAACTCTCTGTTCTCACCCTGCCCGCCTCACTTACCGATATAGGTGATGACACCTTCTCAGACTGTCCGAATTTGGTGGATATCTATTGCTATGCTACTACACCGCCCAATTGTCACAGTGGCGTGTGGGAGTGGGGCTTCAACCGAAGCGCCTGCACCGTTCATGTACCAGCCTCGGCTGTGGAAGACTATCAGAATGCCGACGAGTGGTGCGACATGGGACGTATTGTGCCTCTATTCTCTGGTGACGAGGTGGTGGTGAAAAATGGCATACTCATGTATGTACCTACATCAACAGAGGGCGAGTTTACTGTGCCAGAGGGTGTTAATGAGATTGCTGATAACGCTTTCGACGGCTGCTCACTCATCACAAAATTGGTGATTGGTTCTGAGGTAACACTCCACGACAAGAGTCTCTATGGACTGTCCAACACGGTAGAAATTGTTGCCTGCCAGAACATCTATTTTAACCAAACACTCTATGCCGTTGGCACTACTACCACAAATTACACCATTCCCGAAGGTTGCGCCACCATCCACCCATATGCTTTTAAGAATAGCGCAGCCTTAACGAGCCTCACCACGCAAAGTCTGACCGTGATTAAACTTCAAGAAAACTCTCTAACGGGGTTATCGTCAAGTGTTATTATCTATGTTTACGAGTCGATGCTTGAAGACTATAAGCAAGCATGGGGTGCTGATTATGACTACCGAACTATCACCGACCCAGAAATTGGAAGTAGTGTAATTGCCTTCTCATCAGCCGATGGGATGTGGACTGAAGCCTCTGGCATCTGGACTTCACAGAACCACGATGATGACAGTTCTGCAGAAATAACGGCATCACTCTCTGTTACTGCAGGCGGGACTATCACCCTCGACTGGTCCGTAAGCAGTGAGGGAGATTATGACTGGTTACGCGGTTACTGGAACGATGAGTTGATTCTTGAAGTTTCCGGTTCAGAATCAGGTACCCTCAACTACAGCTTTAAGGATACTGGCAACGGTACATTGAAATTTGTCTATTCCAAGGATGGTTCCGTAAACGATGGTGAGGATTGTGCCTCTATCGCCACCTCCTCACAAGTCGTACAGGTTGGTGACTTCACATTGAGGTTAGGAAATAAAGATGTCACGGTTTTGAGTACATCTCTCACTGGCAACGTCATAGTACCAGAGTCATTCCGCATTCTTGGCAAGACCTATTCTGTTGTAGCGTTTGAAAAGTCGTTGTTCTACGAGAATAAACAAGTTACTTCTGTTACGCTTCCTTCCACTATTACATCTATTCCTGCATACGCTTTTTATGGCTGTGAAAAACTGGCAAATATTGACATTCCTACAAGTGTTAAGTTCATCGGTTCTTACGCTTTTGCTCGCAGTGGACTGACCAGTATCACCATCCCTGATGGCGTGACCAAGATGGGCGACCGTGTGGTGCAGTCGTGCAATTCGCTGAAAAGCATCACCATAGGCAATGGTATTACCAACATATCCGAGTGCTGGGCAGAGTCCTGCAACGCATTAGAGGAGGTGACCATCGGCAAGAAGGTAACATCCATCGGTTGGCGAGCTTTCCGAGGTTCGAACATTAAGAACGTCTATTGCTATGCCAAGAATCCCCCAGCGTGGAATAGTTCCGATGCCTTCTACGACGGCATCAATTCAAGTGCTGTACTACATGTATATTCAAACTGCATGAATCGTTATCAGAACGCTGATGGTTGGAAAGGCTTCCCCAGTATTGTGGGCGACCTGGGTACTTATCCCTCCATCGACCTTGCTGTCAATGTGCCTTCTTACGGCGGCTTCTGCGAGGCCCTGCAAACGGCCATGACTGCTGCAGGATGCGAAGATATGCTTTACATCAGCAAACTGACAATCACAGGCAATATGAACACGAATGACCTGAATTACCTGCGCGACAACGTAGGTGCAGCTCTTGACAAGCTTGACCTGGGCGCAGTGAAGTTGGAGAACAACACAATGGGCGAGGGCGACTATATTCTGGCAGGCTGCGGATTCACGGAACTGATTCTGCCATCTACCATGGAATATATGGACGGCTATAACATCTTGGGAAATAACGTTAACTTGAAAACCATCAACTTACCTGCCAGTCTGAAGATTATCCGTTCATGCTTCCTCTATGGCTGCACATCGCTCGAGAGTGTCACTGGTGGCGAAGGTGTAATAGAGATGGTAGACGACGACATACAGTATGTCGAAAACTGCCCAAGCCTGAAGGCCCCCGTCATTCTGAACCACTTCATCTTCCGCATGAATAGAAGCTTCAGCGGAACCTACGAGATGCCCGACCACGTCACTGCCATTGCACGTGACGCTATGTCCGGTGTTGTGGGCATGACCGCCCTCACACTGCCGGAGAGTCTTAGCAAGATCAATGGTTATGTCTTCAGCGGTGACGAGAACCTGAAGGACATCTACTTCTACGCTATCGAGCTGCCTAATACCGACTGGGAAGCCTTCGAAGGCTTCGACAGGTCAAGCTGTACACTGCACGTTTATGAGGAAATGGCAGAGCTATTCCAGAATAATGAACTTTGGAGTGAGTTCAATATTGTAGGTGACTTGGGCACCATGCCTGTTATGACACCGATAAACGAGACTGACTATGCAGACCTCTGTGCTATCTACAACACACTAGGTGGTGATAATTGGACTAACAAGTGGATTATTAACAAAAATGTGCAGACAACATCCCGCTGGCGTGGTATCACCTTCAACGAAGCGGGTTATGTGACAAGCATCGACCTGAGCAACAATCATTTGAGTGGTGATATCAGTTCGCTGAGTTTCACGGGTCTAACCAAATTGACTAACCTGAACCTGAGCAACAATGCCATTACAGGTGACATCCAACCATTAGTAGCATCGTTGCCAAATAAATGTACGATGAACGTGGAGCGACAAGAATTCGGTGACTTGGGTGAGCATACGCTTTATGAAATCTGCAGGCTGTCAGAGGGCCTGCCTACAATCGCCTTCTACAATAGTGATAGCAGAACATTGGCTTCGACCCTTATTGGAGTGGGTGGCTACTGCCAGTTCTACCATGAGGGTACTAACGGCGGCTACTATTGGGATAGCTACATCCATGCAGACGGAGGAACGTGGGGGTACAACAAGTTCTACTGGTCGTCGCCCGCCACGATAGAATGTGTTTATCCACATCATTTCACCTTCACCTACAAGTATGAGATGGGCGATGCCAATATGGACGATGCGCTCAACGTGCTTGACCTGCAAGCTACGCTCAACGCTTCGAATGGTCAGGAGTGGGGACTCTTCAACTTCAATGCTGCCGACACTTATGGCCCGGATAACGACATCAATGTGCAGGACATTGTTTCGACAGTGAATATATTGCTGGCACAGGAGTCACAGGAAGGTAATGCTCCTGCAGGAACGTTCCGTGCAGCCAGTCTGAACGATGGCGAAGCCTGTGTGAGTGTGGAGAACGGGCAAATAGTACTCTACACCACCAAGCCTGTAGCAGCAATTGAACTGCGCCTTGCCGGTATTGAACCCGAATATCTCAAATGGAATATCGAGGACATGGGATTTGCTACAGCCACATCGGCACAGGCTAACGGCACACATGCCATCATCTACTCGATGCAGTTGCGCCAGATGGAAGAGGGCAGAACAGTGCTTGCCACTTTCGATGCCAGTCTCCGTCCGCACGTTATGTCTGCCGTGCTTAGCGACAGTAAGGCCCGTTCAATCAACGTAGGCCATACAGTGCCTACAGGAATCAGTAGGATGAGTGGTGATGTTGCCAATCAATGGAGCCTCACCGACCTCTCGGGCCTGCGTCTCGCTACTGGCTCTCATGCAACAGAAGCAGATATTGTGAAGTTTGCAAAGAGTAGGAAACTCCAGGGCGTGTTTATCCTCAACATGGATGACGCTAAGCGAAAGATTGTGATTAAGTGAAAAATGATAAGTGAAAAGTGATAATAATATGAAAACAAGAGTAATGATATTCCTGACGCTGCTGCTCTCCACATTGGGAGCAGTGGCTCAGAGCAAGAATACCATCGCGATAGGCAATGCTGATATGGAGTATCTCTCACTGGGTCAGTCTGTAAGCCTTCCTGTGACGATGGACAATAGTGACGACATAGTAGCTGTAGAACTCACAGTCAAGCTGCCACGAGGCGGAAGTATCAACAGTGACGGCTGTCAGTTAGTAGCCAGCCGTGCTGATGGTCATCAGATAAGTGCTGCTTGTATCGATGGTGATAATAATATATATAAGGTGACAGCCTTCTCTGCTTCCAACAAGCCTTTCAAGGGTAGTAGCGGACAACTGATGACGCTCGATGTAGTGACCTCACAGGACTGGCTCGACGGACGCACTTACGCTGTAACCATTACCAAGGCTCTGCTTTGCAAAAGCAATGGCAACAATGTATGTACAGCATACGAGAACGGTACCATCACCATTCCCAATACCCCTCATGCCAACATTTCGTTTGATGTCACTGGTATCGTCACCACAGTAAAGAAGGATGCTACTGGTAATTTCAATCTCGGTATCACCAATACAGGTACGGCTACCACAGGAGCAATTACGATGCAACTGCCTGACTGGATGAACCTGCAAGGAGCACTTATGCCAATCGATGCAGGAGAGACCGCTACGGCAGTCATCGCCATGGCACCCACAGGCGAGGCCAATACCCGTTACGACGGCTATATCGGTATCAACATTGAGAATGGCAACAACCAGATACTGCCATACAACGTGACCATCGTGTCGGATGCCAAGGGTACAGTGAACTTCACTGTATGCGATGAATTCACCTACTACGACGAGGCTGCCCCCAAAGTGCAGAATGCCACCATCGTGGTGCGCAACAGTTCGACAGGAGAAGAGGTGGCTACACTCAATACTGGCACCACAGGCACTGCATCCATCACCCAGCCTGAGGGCTATTACGAGTTCACTGTTACAGCTGAAGGTCATGAAACCTATACCAACAACATCCTGATCTATCCTGGACAAACTACCGAGCGTATCGTCAACTTAAGTCTGGGTGACGGTATCAACATCGAGTATCAAGTGGTGGAAACAGAGGAAGGTGACGGATATGAGATTGTGACTGAGGCCACATTAGAGGTGGCTGTGCCTGCCCCACAGGTAACAATTTCTGCACCTGGGCGTGTAAAGATGACCGATGTGGCAGTGGGCGAACACGTGGATATTCAAGTAACACTGACCAACCGCGGACTTATCAAAGCTCGAGACGTGACGCTTACCGTGCCTGAGATAGAAGGCTTCCGCTGGGATGCCCTCACCCCCATCGCCTTTGACCTCCGTCCGCAGGAAACCAGCTTTATTACTATTCGTTACACCCGCGAGGCAGAGAGCGATGAGGGATGTTCCATCGAATGGATGGCTACCTACACATGGAAATGCGGTGACGAACCTAAGTACCGCAAAATCTTTGCATACACCTCCATCGGAACAAATTGTAAACCATGTCTGCCCACTAACTGTGCTGTTGCAACCATAATGGAAGATGAGGATGTGATTGTCACCGTGAAACTGCAATTCAACCAGTTGCTCACGCTGACACGTCAGGCATTTGAGGGAACCCTCACCATAGATAACGGTAGTGACAAGGCTATGGAGGATATTCTGCTCACCCTCACCGAAAAGATGCCAAATGGTGAGTTGGCTACCGACAATGAGTTTGACATTAGTTACACAGAGTTCACCGGCTTTACCGGAAACGTCAATGGCCCTTGGACGCTGGATGCAGGAAAAACGGGTGTATTGAAGGTGAAGTTTATACCCACCAAGTATGCCGCACCTATCGCTGCTACAGACTATTTGTTCGGAGGAAATCTTATCTTCTCAGTTGACGGTAAGGAACGACATGCCGACCTCACTGAACAGGTGATGACCGTAAAACCCACGCCAGAGCTGAACCTGGACTACTTTATGCAGCGCGACATCATTGGCGACGATGCCATCACGAAGGATGTTGTAGAGTTGTCAGAAGAGGCTGAGTTTGCTGTGCTCATCAGCAACGTGGGCTATGGAGATGCCGAGAACCTTCGCATGGTGACGGCACAGCCAGAGATGGTGGACAACGAGGAGAGTCTTTTCTTGCAGTACAGCATCACCTCGTCGCAACTCAATGGACAAGAGAAATCGCTCGCCTTTGGTAAGAGCGTTACTAACGACTTCGGCACCATACCCGCCCATGGACATGCTTATGCCCAATGGTGGATGACATCAAGTCTGCTGGGACACTTCATCGAATACAACACGAGCTATACTCAACTGACGTTAAGTCAGAACCCCAACCTCTCACTTCTGAATGAAGTGCGCATACACGAGTTGATACGTAGTGTCGTGGTAGAAGGAAACAGCAATGCTAACTACGGCTGGGCTGTAAATGAGGAGAAGGACAACCAGAATCTTCCCGATGTGCTATACCTCAGCGACGGTACCACCCAGCCCATTTATATCGGTCAAGCCAGCACCCAGCAAAGTGGGGACTACCAATATACCCTTACTCTTGAGGCTGGCAGCAATGGCTGGACATACGCCAAGGTAGCTGACCCCACTGGCGGTAATGCCAATATTACTGAGGTCACACGTGGAGACGGAACAGTAGTACCCCTGCGCAATATATGGCAGACATGGGCCACGCTGCCTGACAAGAAACGTGCCACACATGAGGACCTCATCCATATCATTGACAACTGCAAGAGCGGTTCTACTACTTACACCATCCACTTTACGCCCAAGCCTGCCGCTACACTCAACATCATATCGGTGAAACTGAATGGAGTGGAGAACACCAGCGACGTGAGTGTGAGCAATGCTGAGGTACAATCGGTGGAGGTAAACTTCACGGCTGGTATCCAGCAGTTATTACCTAAGGCACTTGCTCTTGTCAACCAGGGAGAAGTCGTGGATATGACGGATGCTTCCTATTCTATCAACGGGACAAAACTCACAATCGACTTAAGCACGATTACCCATAATGACGGCTTCTGGTGCCTGACGGTGAATACAGCCCTCATAGTAGATGAGGATGGTCATGTGGGACTCACAGCCACGCCCATCTCATGGATTGAGCAGACCGACAAGCCCGTAGAACTCAATTTGGCCTATAACTTCAAGAACGCTGCAACAGTGAAGGTGCTGGCAGTGGAATACCAAGGCGAAAAGACCACCTACGACACGCCGCAGGCTCCTGCCGCTACGTATAAATATGGCACAACGCTCACCCTACAGGTGTCACCAGCATACGGCTATATCTTCAACCGATGGAGCATCGACGGTAACATCCTCTCCACAGAGAAAACCTACGAATATTATCTTTCGGCCAACAAGGAGCTGAAACTGTTCTTTGACCGTGAATCATTCAATCTTTCAGTGAGCAATATTGTTGATGATGACGATGAAGCTACGGCTACCAGTGGAGGCACTGTGAGAGGAGGTGGTTCGGGTATCTATGAGTACGGAGAAGAAGTGGAGTTGACTGCCGAACCGGAAAGATGCCATAGATTCGTGGGATGGTATACCGACAACGAAACTGCAGGTGCACCTGCAAGAAGAAGCTCACGCGCTCCTGCCATTGATGGGCTTAGACTGCTGAGCACTGATCTCACCTATACTTACACCATAAATGCACAGTCGAAGCTCTATCCCGTGTTCCATCGTCTGGGCGATGTGAATGGTGACAAGAAATTCTCTATTGCCGACGTCGTGCTTGAAGCCAACTACATTAAGAGTGGTTCTGCTGCGAACTTTGCAGAGGACGAGGCCGATGCGAACAACGACGGTACTATTACCATCGCCGACGTGGTGGAGATTGCTAATTCTGTAAAGACAAAGTAAAAAATTAAATATTTATAAGATGAAACAAAAAATCGTATCTTTTTGTGTTGTTACCCTCATGGCTATAGTACAAAGTTATGCTGGGGTGACACTAACCGTGCCAGATGTGAACATTGTCCCAGGTGGCACTTCATACGTCGTCATAAACTTCGATCTGGGGGCACAACCCTACACAGCCTATCAGTTTGATATTGCCTATCCCGAAGGTATCAGTTCGGTGAATGATAACAATAATCCAAAGTTCCAGGCTGGCGATATCTATGATGGTCACAGCGTCAGTTCAGGTTACGCCCCTAGCGGACAAGCCCGCTTCCAGTGTTTCTCCTCCTATAGTACACCTTTTACGGTGCAGAGTGGAACCTTGCTTATATTGACCATCGGGGCTGCCAAGTCAATGGCTGAAGGCACATACCAAGCCGTCATCTCTCCCATAGAGTTTGTACAGACAGATGCTACACCAGACAGACCTGATGCCATCACTTTCAACATCAAGGTGTCCAAGAATGTGGTGCTCGACGAGTCATCAACTTTAGCTCCTGTATCTGCTGCCGGTGTCAACGTCAGGGTGAAGCGTAGCATCAAGGCTAATGAGTGGAGCACCATCTGCCTGCCATTTGCCATGAACGCAACGCAATTGAAAGCTGCATTTGGCAACGATGTTCAGTTAGGAGACTTCAACGGATATGAGACTATTGAGGAAGGTAAAGATATCATAGGTATCACAGTGAATTTCAACACTGTTTCGGCTATTGAAGCCAACCATCCATACGTTATCAAAGTGACCTCGCCTATTACAGATTTTAGTGTTGACGGTGTTGATATCGATCCTACAGAAAACTTAACAGTTGCTGCGGTAGAACGTACAAAGAGACAATGGAGCGAGATGACGGGAACGTATGTGGCTAATACTGTGATTGAAAAAAACTGTTTGTTCCTTAACAGTAACAAATTCTACTATTCTAAAGGCAATACAAAAATGAAGGCTTTCCGTGCATACTTCGACTTATATGATGTACTATCAAGTGTGGAGAATGCTACGGCACCTGTCTATATCTCAGTTGAGAATAGTGTCACTGGCATTAGCAGTACCAACCGTGATATCCCTGAAAATGCACGCATTTTTGACCTACAGGGTCGTCGTATCAATACTCCTGAAAAAGGTTTGTATATCAAGGGTGGAAAGAAAATGGTTGTAAAATAATAGAAGACTATGCATTATGAAAAAGAAAGAATATACTACACTGAAAATGAAGGAAATGGAAATGAATATCCACCATTTTTTACTGGGCAGTGTAAAGAGTGAACTCGGCATCGGCTATGGTGGCATAGACGAGGATGGAATACTTGACCCAGCAGCTCGTAAGGGACTATTTGATTTAGATGACTGGGATGAATGGGATGAATAGCCTGACTTCATATTCAAATGATATAAGGTAGGCTTTGAACCTTATCGAGTAGGAGGAAAATGAAATAGTTTTCCTCCTATTTCATTTTCCGACCTAATCTCTAATTAACGGCGTGGAGCAAGCGTTGGGTCAGGATTATCGCTCTCGCCTGGCTCATGTTGCGATGACGAAGTCGTGATAGTCACCACATTGGGGGTATAGACGTGTCCCTCTTGTCCTAACACATAGCCTCGGACATAGTAGGTAGTAGACTCCTGGAGGTTGTCTAAAGGAGCCAGCACACTACCCGACGTGCCACCACGCCCTATCGTTATGACCTCAGCATTCTCACGAGTAGGCAACTGTTCAGTGGTGCTGTACACCAAACCATAGTCAGTAACCTCGTTTGTGCTGACAAAACTGAAGCGGAATTCAGCCGACGTGTTGGAAACATACATAGATGTAAGATCGCCTACCGACAGGCTATAGACTGGCTGCTCCTGTCCAGCATATTGTTCGACCAATACGACAGCCTGCTGCGGATTCCTTGTACCAGCAACAATGATGATAGCCGTCAGACGGTCGCGCCCTGTTCTGTTCTCTTCACAGAATACACGCAACTCACCATTACCTACACCTATGGCAGAATAGTTGTCGTAGCCATGTTGCTCATGTTCCCGCCAATATTCGTCTTGTTGATTACCTTCGACATGCAACCACGTCACCGACGAAGGAATATAGGCTCTCCACTCTGCATTGCTCTCTATCATGACCATTCCTTCACCTCCTGAAGCGTTAAACTTCTCCAATTGCTCAGGAGCATAGAGGAAGATGTTGGTCATACCCTCTTGTGAAACTTGGATTTCTACAACATTACCTTCAGAGACAACTGAAATAGTTGCTGAACGTGAGGCATCACTGACGGCCTCGTCGACAGAAATATCCAGCGTTTCAGAACTTTGTGCAGATGTGCCTCCCGATGTCTTGTTAACGTGTACCCAATTCACACCAGTAGGCATCTGTACCTTCCAAGTGCTGTTGCTCTTGATGGTCAGTGTTTCTACCGTTCTTGTGTTATCCTTTACCGAAGTTGCATCGGCATTGAACTGGAAACTGGTGCTGCTGAGGTTGAGAGCACCTGCAGCAGGTGTCTGGCGCACAGTAACCTTCTGTTTCAGTCCACCATCAGAAATCAACGTAAACGTAGCAGTACGGTTCGACTTCGTCTCGTTTTGGTCAGTGCCAATGACGAGGGTTCCGTCACCGTCGCCCTCACGCGGTTGGATAGACAGCGCAGAACCAAAGTCGCCAGTATCCAGATCCTGTACTTTCCAATGACAGTCGGCTGACACATTCACCACCGTTGTCTCGTCAGTAGCGCGTATCTCAATATCACCACCCAGTACTCGCAGCATCTCCTTGGCGGGTTTCGCAGTCAGCTCATCGTCAGACTTACAGCCGGTCAATCCTGCCAGAATAGGCAGAGCGACCAGTATAGCGATTATATTTTTTGTCATCATATCGTTTCTATCTTTTTACTTTTTTACCTTTTTACTTCTTACCCTTTTAATATATAATAAGGTGTAGATTAGAAATTGAAGATAACTCCAAGGGTAGCCATGAAGCCTCCTGCAGAAATGTCACTATTGTCAACAATACGTGTGAAGTTATCATCCTTGCTGACAGCCACAGAGAATGCAGGATTGAAGAAAGCATAGAAGCGCTCAATCGGAGCGAACACCAGTTTTGCACCGATGCTGATACAATTGGCTGTAGCACCATCTCCATATTCATTAGTACCTTTTTCTACAGTACCAGACAAACGTTCCATCTCATAACCCAATTGAGGCGTAATACCCAGACGTTCTGTCAGTTCAAACTGGTAGCCTGCCTTCACAGCCAGCGTCGAACGCTTGTAGCTCATACTGCTCAAATAGGTATCGTTGCCATCGGTAGAGTACCAGTTTACAAGGTCTGACTTGCCCAAACCGAAGGTATAGCTGGCCTGTAGGTCAAAGTTCTTATAGGTTGCACCAGCCAATGCCGTGATACCACCCAGTTGACGGGCCGTATAGCCTGCTCCGAAATAGAAACTCTGAGGCTTGACGTACTTCACCCGTTCCATTGTAACAGTATCACGTGTGGTTTCATTGTGACGTACAGTATACTCCAGTCCGCTCATCGGCACGTAGCCCTTACGAGTCAATGACAACTGGTAAGTTCCCACTGGCAGTGTATGCGTTTCTGTCAGGTCGATAGGTTCGCTGCCATTCAGCAAAGCCTGTGCATTACGAGGACGGGTATAGACACTCAATCGACCTGTGTGCATGGTGGGAGGAGCCGCCTGAATGCGGTTCTGCTTCTGGGCTACAACAGTAAATGAAGTCTTCTCAGGATCGCAGTCTGCCTTCTGGGTCTCTACAACGTAGGTACCCTCGCGCAACTGGGTCTGCCAAATGCCGTTACCCACATTCTTACCCTCGAAAAAGATGTCAGCCTTGTTCTCTACTGTCACCGTTACGTCGCCAAAATGGTCGCTCATGTCGCGCTGTTCCACATTGACCGACTTGTTCTGCTTCGAGTCATCATCAGTGGTAATCCAGACTTCTATCTCACCTTCGTAACGGTCTTTCTTGGCCTCAACCTTATGCTTACCAAAGTTCAGGTACTTATTATAGATGGGACCTGTACCAAGGTTCTCACCATCGACATAGATAGTAGAACCAGCCACCTGTGAAGTAATGTTGGTATAACGACCTGTACCAATATCAATCAGCATTTCGTAAGTACGTCCACCAGATACAGGGATAGGATAGTAGAAGTCACGCATCACGCCAAAGGCTGGATGCTGAACAATCAGCTTCTGGGCTCGACGGGGCACATAGAGCCATATCTCACCCGCATGCTCCTCAGTCGCTACTATACCCAGCGAGCCACCATCGAAGGTAAAGCCACGCTCAGGGGTCTGGATCTTGATCAGAGCAGCACGCTCACCGTTCTGGTCCATTTTCTCTGTACCTCGTGTATTGGCAGTCAAATCGTTTTCCAACAACTTGAATTCTACCACTTTCATGCCCTGTGCCCAAGTCTGCATGGCTACAGTTAAGCAGAAGAAGGTTAGTGCAAATAGTCTTTTTCTCATAGTATAGCAATTTTTGTTATTACCTGTTTAACAAGATCGCAGTAACGGGCTGATCTTCCATACCTGCCATCGTTTCACCAACATGACAACCTATATAAGTCGGATCACAGACGATAAACTTTCGTCCATCCAGCATCACATAGTCACCCTTAACAGGTTCTGTAAAGTTGACAGCCATAGCCAAGTGTCCAGGATAATAAACCAAAACAACATCCAAGCCAAGCAGGTCGCGAACCAGATGTGACAGCAGGACACTACGGTCCTCACAGTCACAGTATGGATAGAACAGCGTTTCTTCAGCAAAGAAATTGCGGTCATAACCCCATACGTTATCGTCATAGTTATAGAGAAAACAGTTGGCGTTCTTAATCTTTCCCTCAGTATCTATTGCACCATGTATCCACCACATCATCTGCTGTACAGCCTCCTCCTGAGACAGTCCCTGTAGTTTGGCCTTCATGGGAGGATACAACTGGTCTTTAATTCCACTTTCCATTGGCGTATTACCATACATTGCCCATCGACTCATAAAGTTATTATTGATAGTCGAAGAAGGATAAGTGTTGTAAAAATCAATGTAGTTCTTGTTAGAAGTAATCGTAAACGAGAAATCCTCGTTATACCTGCTGGTAATCGTACGTTGCATGGTAGGATTGTTTGAAAACTGCTGAGAAGCTGTAATTTGCAATGACAGTGAACTTTCCTTAGGGAACGATGCCTCACAGATGCCAAAATTTTCAACCTTATCGTCGCTCAACAGGAAGTAATTTTCGCCATCTACCACATAGAACTGCTTGTTGAAGATGAAGTGGCGTGTGGCTGCCAACATATAAAGTTTGTCAGGGGTATGTGCCAAACGCATCTTGTAACCCGACTGTGAATAGAGGAAAGCCTGGCAAAGCACAGCTTCGTTGCTATCCTTACCATAGAACTGGCTTGTCAGTGCCGACAGCATCTGATAATAAGCCCAATCAGAGAAATTATGGAGCTTACGTTCTTGCATACAGTCATAAAGCAAATTTTCAAATTGCTGGCCTGGGAACACATATTGGATGGCATCGGCTACGGCAGCACTGCTCACGTTAGGCAATTTAAATCGACAGTTATCTCCAATGCGCACCTTACATTCAGTACCAAACACATTGAATTTCATATAACTATTTGCCTTCTCCTCACGGGGCTCAGCAGGAATCTGAGGTTTGGGCTGAGGAATAACCGGCTCGGCCTTGATGACCTCCTCTACCTTCGCCACCACCTGTTTTCGCTGAGCAGGCTTGGACTTAGGTTTGGCATTCTTGTTGTTTTCCTTTTTGCCTTTGCCAAAAATCTTGATAAACCATGAGGCCGTTTTTTCTTCAGCCCCAGGAGCCAACTGTGGTTTTACCATATCGTCTTTAGGAGCTGGAACGGCAGGATTGGCCTTATAGTCTTTCCATGCCTTACGCACATAGTCACTATATTTATCTAAGGCTTCCTTACGAAACTTGTTATAGTTTTCATACATTTTCTGTCGTTCAGCAGCAAAACCCGGGTCGTTCTTGCCGAAAAAGTCTTCCTTTGTTCCCTCTCCGAAAAAGTCTTCTTTACTCTCTGTACCAAAGAAATCGTCTTTATCTTTTTGGGTAATTTGCGCAGATGTTGTCGAGCATACCAAAGCCAACAACATGAAAACCATTATTTTCTTCATAATATATACGTTTTAGTTTCAAACCAAGTATTCTTGGCGACAAAGATACATACTTTTTTAAAAATTTACAAACTTTAAGGCAAAAAAGATAACTTTATCCCTTAAAATTCTTCCAATTACGATAGAATGCCGACTGAGAATTAAAACCTGAACGGGCAGCAACATCCGACTTCAGCATGTCAGGATTCTCCTCCATCAACTTGCGGGCATGAGCAACACGCTTGTGGTTAACATACTCATTGAAGGTCATGCCCAACTCCCGTTTCAAGGCTGCCAAGAGGTAGGTACGATTGGTTCCCATTCGCTGTACCGCCATATCAAGACGCAAGTCATGCTGCAGATAGAGCTGCTCCTCATTCATCAATTTTTCAAACTGCTCTGCCAACGAATGATAGTCAGGGCCTCCAGCCGTTTGGTACTTTTTGTGCACTACGACAGGCTCAACGGGCTCCGTCTCCGGCTGTTCCAGTTCAAATACATAAGAACGTACAGAAAGACCTATCCAGCCTATACAGAACAAGAGCACTGAGAACATCAGCGAGGGAAGAGCTAACAGTACGGAACCCTCAAACCACTGACGACCTATAGCGTTGACCAGCACTGAGAATAGCGATATAACCACCAATAGCCACAACACAATGGTGATACCACCCAAATGTTTATCTTCAGTATCAGCAAAAATATATTTTAGGCGATGGTTATAGTGACGGATTTTACGGATACCTGCCACCATGACGCCCAACACCTGAAGGCCAAACAGCACATGCGTTGCGTCATGAATCCACGCCTGAACCTCAGCCACACCAGCCAATCCGTCTCTCGAACCCTCATAAAGATAGGTGTTAATAAACCTGTCGATAGCCTCTGGCGTCATGCTGGCATACGTAGCACATACCACCACAGCAGCAACCAGTGGCAGACCCAACAGCACTATCAACAAAGGCAGACGGGTAGAAATGGGACGATTGTCTGTCAGTTCACTTATATAAATAAGGTATAAGGGATAGACGGCCAGATTACAAGCCACATACACCGTATCGCTTAACGGCAACAGGTCGTTAGCATGATGGAAGAAGATGAAGTGCCCACTATACAACAAAGTTGTTATCAAGGCCCACAAGGCCAACCAGCCCTGAGCAGAGTCATGCCTGCGCAACCAGCTGAGCATCAGTTCCATTGCAAAGATGGCGCATACCATCATGGGCATTGCTATAAATAATGACTGTATCATTCTTCCCAATATTCAATTACACGTTTTTGTAACACCGTAGTTTGCTGGCTCTGGCTACCCTCCTCCCAGTACGAGAGTGTGAGCGAGTTCGATGTCCAGTTACCATAATCGTCACGCGTCAGATAAGAGTTGTGCATATTGATGGTCATCACACATGCACCCGTCTTGTCGTACACTTTCTGACTCTCCGACATAATCTCGTCCTGGTCATTATAAGTATACTCGTTGATATACCGTATGTTAGCCGTATTATTAGTGAGTGTACGCCTGACGAGGCGATAACGGCTGTCGTAGGTGTATTCCACATCACTATAGCCCTGTTTCTCCGTCATACGGGCACGGCGAAGATAGCCGTAACGGTCGTACTCCCGATTCACCAAGTCAGGATTCTCCAACTTACCGTCTTGCATGAATCGCAGGAACTGGTCCTCTGCAACAGCGTTCTCCGTCACAATCTCCTGAACAGGACCATGCAGTCCCATTGCATAAAGATCTTTATAATAGGCTGCAGTAGGATAATAGAATACGCGGATGTCACGAGAACCGTTCTCGTTCGTCATTTCTGACAACTTCACGCTACCAAAGTCATCCATATAGTACCAGGCATCGTCACGCTTGGTAAACTCGCCATAGTCTTGCTGCAATTTATACAGAAAATACTGAAAGTTCTTTTCAAACAACGACTTCGTGCCGTAGGGACCTATCGTAATGTAAGCCGACTCCACAAAGCGCGTCTGAGTAGTGATGCTCACCAGCAGCTTGGCCCGTATGCCATAGAACTTGCCACGATAGTAGAAGTCCGCACCATCGTCACTCCTACCCCACTCCGCAAATCCTGCATCCAGAAGGCGCGTATTCAGGCTATCGATACTACCCTCCAGCGCAATGCCCATAAACTGTAGGCTACGCGGATCTGTCTCCGGCTGTGCACGCAGCACCGTCGTAAGTAGCAAAAGCAGCTGTATGAGTAACCATTTCTTCATTGCCCTGCAAAGATAATGCAAAAAAATCGATTAACCGAAAATAAAACCAACAAATTTGCTATCTTGGCAGAAAAACCTTTTCAGCGAACAAAAATCAGGCGAGGTCATCCGATTTTCGGAGCCTCGCCTGATATTCATAGATAACTGTATTTACACACAACAGCAATTATTCGTCAAACACTACAGAAATATCTTCGAATTCAGGAGCCAATACTTCTTCCGAATTCACTTCTATTTCAGAGAGGGGCACATCTAAAAAAAAAGTTACCGCAAACTGGTGAGTAGAAAAATGATGGCGCAAAGGTAGATATTATATAGAGGAACGCAAAAGAATAACGTCTATTTTGTTTCAAAAACATATCAATAGCACCCATGAAACGTATTTTTAACGATTTGAAACATTTTCCACCACCACGCGACAACGCCCTTTGCTTCTCAAGGAAAACAAAGCCGATACTGGTAGAATTTGTTTTTTGTACGAGTGCTATTTTATATTTCAGGCCTTGGAATATATATTTCAGGACCTGAAACATATATTTCAGGACCTGAAACGAAAAAAGCAAAGAAAAGAAATAACAACCAAATTAGTGGCCAGAGTTTTGCTATATTAATAATAATGTGTAATTTTGCAGGCTGAACATATAAAAACAGAGACTATGAAGATATTTGCTGTAGGAATGAATTATATCCAGCACAATAAAGAGCTGGATGGTGCGTTATATAAACCAGAGAGGCCCGTCATCTTCACCAAGGCTGACTCGGCGCTGTTGAAGGACGGAAAGCCCTTCTTCATACCCGACTGGAGCACGCAGGTAGACTACGAGACTGAGCTGGTGGTGCGCATCTGCCGTCTGGGTAAAAGCATCCCAGAACGCTTTGCCCACCGATATTATGACGCTGTCACTGTGGGCATCGACTTCACAGCACGCGATTGGCAGCGCGAAGCTCGCGAAAAAGGGCAACCCTGGGAAATCTGTAAGGGTTTCGACGGGTCGGCGGTCATCGGGAGCTGGATAGAGAAAGAGAAATTTCGCGACGTGCAGGCCCTGCACTTCCATCTGGACATCAACGGGCAGACGGTGCAGGAGGGCTGTACGAGCGATATGCTCTACAAGATTGACGAACTGGTGAGCTACATCTCGCAGTTCTTTACGCTGAAAACAGGCGACCTGTTGTACACAGGAACCCCAGTAGGCGTAGGGCCCGTCAAGATTAACGACCATCTGGAAGGGTGGTTGGAAGAGAGAAAAGTGCTGGAATTCAATGCGCGCTAAGGCGCGAATTAAATAAATTGAGAAATTGAGATAATGAGATAATGAAATATTTTAATCATGAAATGACTAGGCATTCAGGTTGGCGCCGATTATTAACGACGTCAGTCTTAATTTCTCATTTCCTCATTTTCTCATTCTCTCAATCTCAGTCTTTCTTCAATCTCACTGCCGATGAGGTCAGGATAGACACGCTGTTGCCTGTATTCAACTATGCTTTTCCGTTAGGTTCTCACTATGCCGACTCCACTTACCAGGTATCCATCGAATATCCAGAGTTCGTTCCGATGAGCGAGGAAGAAATAAAGCTCTACGCTAAAAGTAGGAATGAGGAATTAGGAATTAGGAATTATGATTTGCTGGCAATGCCCGAAATTCACCAGTCGGTGAGTGTTGACCGCAAACAAGGGACGCTGCACATAGGCTTTATTCCATTGGTATATCGCGATGGACAATATCAGAAGCTGGTAAGCTTTAAGTTAGGGGTTAAAGGAGTTAAAGAAGTTAGAAAAGTTAAAGGTAGGAGAGCCTCAGACATCAGCCATCAGACATCAGCCATCTCTCGCTACGCTGACAATTCGGTGCTACGTGAAGGCACTTGGGCCAAGATCCGCGTGCCAGTGACAGGCATCTATCAACTGACGAGCGATTTGATAAAAAAGGCCGGTTTCAACGACATAAATAAGGTGAAAATATATGGTTATGGAGGTGCACGCCAGCCTGAACAATTGACAGCCAACTATCTGGCAGAGACTGACGATTTGAAAGAGGTACCCACCTGTACGGTTAACGGACGTCGTCTGTTTTATGCCGTAGGTCCAGTCTCATGGGATGCCAACTACCGTCGCATTCGTAACAACTACTCAGACTACGGCTACTATTTCCTGACGGAAAACGACAGTACGGCGCTGACAATAGAAAAGGATGCCTTCATGAACAGCTGCTATCCCCAGCGCGACGACTACTGCACGTTATATGAGGTAGACGACTATGCGTGGTATCACGGTGGACGCAACCTGTATGACGCAACGGAAATCAAGGCTGGAGCATCAAAAAGCTACACCATTGCCGCAAAAGGAACAGGTAGCGGACAACTGACCATCGTTCTGTCAGCCATCGATGGTGCCAGCATCACGGTGAGTCTGAATGGCGAATCATTAGGCACTATAGGCATTGGCAAACAAGGCGATTATGATGCCATGCTGACGGGCTCACGTACCTTCAATGTCAGCAATCTACAGGCCAGCAATACGGTGACCATCCAGACCAGTGCCACTAGTGGTACTACCCGTTTGGACTATATCTCTGTTTATTCTGAACAACCTCAGGCCAGTCCTGATTTGGAGAACGGCACATTCGGCACACCTGAATACGTTTACAACATCATGAACCAGAACCACCATGCGACGACAGCAACGGATATGGTGATCATCATACCTACATCACAAAAACTGCTGAAAGAGGCCCAGCGACTGAAAGCCCTGCACGAACAGCACGATTCGCTGCGTGTAACGATTGTACCAGCCGACGAACTCTACAACGAATTCTCGAGTGGTACACCTGATGCCAACGCCTATCGCCGCTATATGAAGATGCTCTACGACAGAGCTGAGACAGAAGACGACATGCCACGCTTCCTATTGCTGATGGGCGATGCAGCATGGGACAACCGCATGCGAGCCAGCGAGTGGGCCAATACGTCAGTGGACGATTTCCTGCTCTGCTACGAAAGCGAAAACTCATACAGCCATACCAGCTGCTATGTCAGCGATGACTATTTCGGACTGTTGGACGACGACGAAGGAGCAAGCCTCCAAACAGAGAAAAGTGATATTGCTGTAGGACGTATTACAGCACGTACAGCCGACGATGCTGCCGTCGTCGTAGACAAAATAGACAACTATATTAATAATAAGGAGGCGGCTATCTGGCAGAATACCGTCTGTCTGATGGGCGATGACGGCAACCAGAACCGTCACATGCAGGATGCCGACTCCGTTGCACAACTGGTGGAAACGCTGCATCCCAACGTACTGGTCAAGCGTGTCATGTGGGATGCTTTTTCACGAGTCAGCTCGGCAACAGGCAATCGCTATCCTGACGTGACTCGTCTGATACGTCAGCAGATGGAGCAGGGCGCACTCATCATGAACTACTCAGGACACGGACGTGCCGATGCCGTATCTCACGAATACGTACTCACCCTGTCTGACTTTAGCATCACCTCGTCCATGCGTCTGCCTCTATGGATGACTGCGTCGTGCGACATCATGCCCTTTGACGGACAGGAGGAGAACATTGGTGAGACGGCCCTGTTCAATCCTCAGGGAGGCGCTATCGCCTTCTTCGGCACCACCCGTACCGTTTATCAGCCACAAAACAGGCTGATGAACCTGGCATTTACACGTCACGTGCTGAGCCAAGATGAGAAAGGGCTGATGATGCCTATTGGCGAAGCCGTCAGACGGGCAAAGGCCGAACTGGTGACCACAGGCATTATCGTTGGCTATCAGCAAAACGGACAACCTATCTGGTCGACTGACAGATCGGAGAATAAACTGCAATACTCCCTCTTAGGTGACCCTGCCCTGCGTCTGGCCCTACCCACAGCCTCTATTGTGGTTGACAGTATCAACCACACAGCTATCGGGGATAGCATATTAACCCTGAAAGCAGGTACTACCGCAACGATTAGCGGACGTGTGCTGAATAACAGCCAAACGACAGACAGCAGCTTTAATGGTACGGTGAATGCAATGGTGCGCGATGCGAAAGAACAGATTGTCTGCAAGATGAACGACACGTCGGAAACAGACGAGCCTTTCGTCTACTACGACAGGACAAGCACCATCTTCAATGGAAGCGACAGTGTCAGACAGGGACGTTTCAGCTTTACCTTTGTGGTACCCAAGGACATCGCATACTCTGACCAGCAGGGCATCATCAACCTGTTTGCCGTCAACAATACCAAGAGCGTGACAGCCACAGGCCGTTTCGAACAGTTGGTCATGAACGGCACCAGCGAGGGCAGTGGCAATCAGCAAGGTCCCAGCATCTACTGTTACTTGAACAGTACGGCATTCGTCAATGGCGGCGATGTGAACACAACGCCTTACTTCGTGGCAGAACTGACTGACGAGGACGGCATCAATGCTGCAGGCAGCGGTATTGGTCATGACCTGCAACTAATTATCGACGGAGAGATGAATAAGACATACTCGCTGAATGACTACTTCCAGTACGACTTCGGCAGTTATACCAGCGGCAAACTGGGCTACAGCATCCCAGCGCTCGACTATGGTCAGCACCACCTGCTGTTCCGTGCCTGGGACGTGATGAACAATTCGTCGACAGCTGAACTGACATTCAATGTGGTAAAGGGTGTAGAACCTGTATTCAGCGATATGGACTGCACACCTAATCCTGCGACGACAAAGACTTCGTTCCGCATCATCCACGACCGCGCCAACAGTCCGTTGGATGTCAACATCGACGTCTTCGACATCTCTGGACGTCACCTGTGGTCGCATAGCGAATCGGGCACCTATAGTAATAATATGCTGACTATCGACTGGGATCTCACCACTAATGCAGGGGGACGATTGCATACTGGCGTCTATCTCTATCGCGTCCAGCTGAGCAGCGAAGGTAGCTCGCACGTCTCGAAAGCTAAGAAACTGATTGTGCTGACGCACAAGTAAAGGTAAAAGGTTAAAAAGGTAAAAAAGTAAAAAATAAAATATATGAAAGATATGAAGAAAAAAATGAATAGTAAGGTAATTGGTTGGGTAAGAAAGGTTTTACCTTTTTACCTTTTTACTTTTTTACCTTTCACTGGGTTCGCTCAGGACTCTAAGAGCCAGTACCATCCTATTAACCATGCTGTTATTTCACAGACCATCGCCCCAGATGCCCGTAGTGCAGGTATGGGCGACATCGGTGCTGCCACCGATCCGGATGTCAACTCACAGTATTGGAATCCTGCCAAGTATCCATTCTGTATCAGCAAGGCTGGTGTGGCACTGAACTACACCCCTTGGCTGCGTCAGTTGGTGAACGATATCGACCTGGCCTATGTTGCCGGCTACTATCGTATCGGCGACTATGCTGCTATCAGTGGTTCGTTGCGTTACTTCTCGTTAGGTGAAGTGTTTACCTCAATGGAAGAGAACGCTATGACTGTCAAGCCCTACGAGATGTCACTGGACGTTGGTGCATCACTGATGCTGAGCGAGAAATTTTCTATTGCTGCAGCACTCCGTTGGCTCTATAGTGACTTACGCTACGACTATACGGAGAATGCGTCGCCTGCATCAGCCTTCGCTGCCGACCTGGCTTGCTACTATCAGAACTACCTGAATATCGGACAACGCGAATGTCAGTTGGGCTTGGGTATGAATATCTCGAATGTCGGCTCAAAGATTACCTACTTTGGCGACGACCGTTCACAGTTCCTGCCAGCCAACCTGCGATTAGGTGCCTCACTGATGATTCCCGTCGATGAGTACAACCGCTTCACGATTGCTGCAGATGCCAATAAGCTGTTAGTACCCATGGAACCTACAGAGGAGATGTGGAAGGCTGATGATCCTGACGGCACCATATACGGCAGTCTCGAAGCCTACGCCATAGAAAAGTACAATGATGTCAGCTCTATCTCTGGTATCTTCAAGAGTTTCAGCGATGCCCCTGGCGGTTTCAAGGAGGAGATGGAGGAAATACAGTGGAGTGTAGGTGCTGAGTATGTCTATCACGACCAGTTCGCGTTGCGTGCAGGTTATCACCATGAGTCGGAGAACAAAGGTAACCGCACCTACTTCACTGTTGGTGGTGGTTTCCGCATGAACGTCTTTTCACTTGACGTCGGTTATGTCATTTCCACAGCCAAGAGCAATCCTCTTGACCAGACATTACGTTTCACACTGGCATTCGACATGGATGGCATCAAGGACTTGTTTAAAAGGTAAAAAAGTAAAACGGTAAAAAATGATAAGAGTAGGAATGGGCTACGATGTCCACCAGTTAGTAAAGGGCCGCGACCTGTGGATGGGTGGCATCAAGTTGGAACATGAGTTAGGATTACTGGGCCATAGTGATGCTGACGTGCTGATACATGCTATCTGCGACGCCATACTCGGTGCCGCCAACATGCGCGACATTGGCTACCACTTCCCTGACACGTCAGCCGAGACCGACGGAATGGATAGTAAGATTATCCTCAAGAAAACCATTGAACTGATAGCCACCAAGGGCTATCACTTAGTGAATATCGATGCTACTATCTGTGCCGAACGCCCCAAGATGAACCCACACATCCCAGACATGCAACAGTGCATGGCCAACGTCATAGGATGTGACCCTGATCAGATTAGCATCAAGGCCACCACTACCGAGAAGCTTGGCTTTACTGGACGCCAGGAAGGTATTAGTGCTTACGCTGTGGCACTGATAGAGAAATAAAAAAACGTTGCTACTCATCAACGAGCGGCAACGTTCAAAAGCCTATGTTTAACTAAAAATCCTTTTCCATATGAATCCAGCCTTTCGACTGGAAGTCTGTCTTTCGACAGCATATATAACTAATACTAACCTTTTCGCTTTAAAAAGAAAGTTATGACCGTCTCGCGACGACCACTGTTACCCTAACACATTTAAAACTTTCTTATTACCAATAACTAAAAACCTAAAACTATAAATATTACT
>JAFVHO010000069.1 GCA_017474485.1 Prevotella sp. | reverse complement strand
CGTCAACAGCCTGAACCTCCTTCTCCATCAGCAGACCCAGCATCTTGTTGTCAGCGTCGAAGTAGTCAGCGATAACAGCAGTAGAAGCGTGCTTGCGGTGAGCTGTACCGAAGGCATCCATCACGTAGCAGTCAGCATAAGAAGCGAGCGTCTTAGCAAACTCCTTCTGGCTGGCCTTCATAGCCTTCTTAGCCTCGTCGTATGCAGGATCAGCCTTGTCGATACCTACTGGCTTACCCTCTTCCTCGGGATAGAAACGCAGGTTCTCGAGCAGCAGGGCCTCACCCATCTTTAGGGCTGCAGCAGCATCAGCAGCCTTAGCGCAGTCGGGAGCGAAAGCAACGGGAACGCCCAGAGCCTTCTCAACAGCCTCGCGGATCTGACCCAGCGACTTCTTCATGTCAACCTTACCCTTGGGCTTACCCATGTGGCTCATGATGATGACAGCACCACCGTCGGCCAGAATCTTCTTCAGCGTGGGCAGGGCACCGCGGATGCGGGTGTCGTCCGTTATCTTACCATTCTCGTCCAGGGGTACGTTGAAGTCTACACGTACGATTGCCTTCTTACCGGCAAAGTTGAATTCGTTAATTGTCATAATGCTTAATATTATAAATAATGTGTAATGTTTATTCTCAAAAGCGAATGCAAAGTTACAAAAAATAATTGTAATTTGACAATTGATAATTAATAATTTAAGTCTTTTTTGCGTACTATATATAATAATGTAAGGCCGACTTTACAAAAACAGCTTCATGCCGCCCGTTATCCAGCATCCTGGCTGTGGTACGTTGCCATAATCCACATAGCGATGACCGGTCAGATTGTTACCTTCCATATAAATAGAATAGGTGTCCTTTGTCCAAGCCAGACGGGCATCAACAACGGAGTAGGGATGATAGTCCATGACCTCTCCGTCTATGGTGGTATACTGCCCCATGCGGTCTTGCCAACGATAGCCTAACGTCAAAGTTAGTGGTGAGAGGTTAGTGGTGAGAGGTGAGAGAATACTACCGAGGCGAAGTGTCAACTGAGTTGTAACCTTATGGCGCAGATACTCCAGCGAGTATTGTGACTGCAGATAATCTGCCTCTTGTTTTTGCTGATGCAGGTGGCAGTAAGCCAATTGCCAACTGCCAAAAGCCAATAGCCCATTGATAGTAACCTCTTGGCCCAACGTGTTCACTTTTGTATGGTTCACACTTTGCCAGACGGGGTCAGCCTCGCGCGTGTCTAATACCCAGTCAATCATGTTGCTGGCGTGATGGTGGAAGATGCAGGCTTGCGCTGTCAACCATCGTGAACTGTATTTTACGCCACCCTCTACAGCCCGCATTTCCTCTGGTTTCAGGTACTTGTCTGCCTTATGACCACCCACGCTGTAGTATAGTTCTGTGAACGACGGCATGCGCAGTGATGAATTGTACGAGGCATACACCTTCCAATGTTCGCCCAATCGGAAGCTGGCGTCAATGCCAGGATAGAGTGTGAAGGACATCTCGTTCCAAGTGTTCTTCACTGCCACGAAACCAGCCGACAGCGTGAAGCGTTTCAGTAGGATGTTATGCTCCATGTGGAAGCTGAGGTTCGAACGGTTCAATCCGTACTTGTAGTGTCTATGAGGATTGTTCAGTGGTTCGCCTAAGTTGCCGCTCACAATGTCCTCGTTGCGGAACTCGGCACCAAAGGCAGTACGTCCTGCAACCCAGTCGAAATAGCTGTTCAGATTGATGCCAAACACGTCTGTCCGATGATGGTTGAAAGGCACTTTTGACTCATCGCCGCGTATCAGTTCAAACCTGTCGTATGAGCGATTCCAATAAATGGCAGGACGGAAATGCCATGCACCAGCACTGACCTCGCCCTGCAATGCTGTAAACACTTTGGTCGTCTTTTCGTACTGTTCGTCATACTTCGCGCTATAAAAGGTATTCGAACCGAAGCCCTTGGTACTTAAACCCACATGCCAGTTCAAGTGTACTTGCTCACTTTCGTATGCACCCTGATAAAACGCTTTGCCACCACAATAGTCGCTATTCAGTGCACCAGCCTTTGAACGTTGGTAGCCGTCTGAACGTGTAAAACTGGCTGAAAGGGAGCCACGCCCAAACCCTTCAAACGGAGGGGCGAACTGCAACCTACCTGCTGCTGACAGATAGCCAAACGAGCCACCCTCTATCCGTGCTTGCGCCTTACTCCCCTTCTCTTTGGAGAAGGACGAGGGAAGGCTTACAATGTTAATCGCTCCCACCAACGACGATGTGCCATACACGCGGGCTGCTGGTCCCTCAAGCACCTCGATGCGTACGATGTCGCTGACGTCGCAAGGCAGGTCGAAGGCATTGTGGCCCGTTTGTGGGTCGCAGATGTTGATGCCGTTCAGCAGAATCGTAATCTGTTCTTGCGTGCTACCTCGGATGCCGATGTCCGTCTGGGCACCGATGGGACCTCGTTGGCGCACGTCGACGCCAACAGCCATCTTCAGTAAGTCGTTAATACTTTGTACTGGCGCCGCTTGAATGTCTTCGCGTGTCAGTACAGTGACCATTCTCGCTGCTTGCCCAAGTGCAAGCGGAGCGCGTGAGCCCGTCACCTCGACGTCGTCGAGCGTCGCCTCTTTGTCTGGGGAGTTGGCGACGGAATCGCCAACCACAGTAGCACCAACTACACTGAGCGTATCGGGGGTGGTGACGGCTGCTGCACGCAGTGTTGCCACACTCAATACGCCAATGGTAACCACGCGACCCAAACAGGCAAACAAGGCATACCCCTTCCGTGTAAACTGGCGGAAGCGGAGGGCTTTGCGCTGATTGAATTGTGTCTTGTACTTCATGTTATATTATCTAAATAGATATTGTGCAAATTCGTGCAGCGACTTGCGCCATACCTGCCATTCGTGGTCGCCAGGGTAGGAGTTGAACTTCACCTTCACACCACCGTCGCGCATCTTCTTCACGATGTTGCGCGTATATTCAATGCGTGGGTCCTGTTCACCACAACTCACGAAGAATACGTCCAACTGTTTGTTGAATGCCTTCGTATTGCTGAGCATGCCTGGTACCTCTTTCTCTAAGTCGAAGTTCGAGGCCCCACGAATGCCGCCAAACATACCCGTTGAGAATACGCCCACGTTGGCAAACACCTCAGGCGAGCGCAGACCAATATAGAACGACTGTCCGCCACCCATCGAGAGACCGCACATAGCACGGCTCTTGCGTTCCTTCTTCACACGATAGTTCTTCTCGACAAAGGGAATCACATTCTCTATCAGTTCGCTACGGAACGTCTGCATGCCCTGCCAGCTATAGCCGCCGCCAAAGCCGCCGTTACGTGAGTGAACGTTACTGTTGGCGCTCACCACAATCATCGGCACTGCCTTGCCTTTCGCTATCAGATTGTCCATAATCTGTGCCGTACGGCCCTGTTCCATCCATCCGCGATGGTCCTCACCGCCACCATGCTGGATATACACCACGGGATAGTCTTTATTGCCCTCGTCGTAACCAGCAGGGGTGTAAATCATCAGCGGACGCCATGCTTTTTCCACATTCGAGTAATAATGAACGGTGCGCACCTCGCCGTGCTTGACATCCTGCACCTCGAAGTCGTCCATGCCCTCCTCAGGAATCTCGATGGCACTCGACCAACGGCTGCAACCATAGAACGACTGGCTGGCAGGGTCGGCCACCGACACACCGTCGATTATCAGCGAGTAGTAGTGGAAGCCTGGTACCTGCGGCTTCGTTTTCACTGTCCAAATGCCACCATCCCCCTTGGTCATGTCATATTTCGTACCGCCAATGTCCACCTGCACTTTCTGAGCCTCTGGGGCGCGTACGGTAAACTCCACCGAGTTGTCACTTAACAACTTCGGTCCTTGCGTCATGTTGATATTCGTTACAGGTATGATCCCGTCTATCCTTATCATGTTTTTCGAGTCACCTATGTTCAGTCCCTGCGCTGCCACGTGGGTACAACAAACGGTCGAAAGCATGGCGACCAGCATCATCTTCTTTGTCCTTTTCATAATCATTGGTGTTAGTTTCTGTTCATAAATCGTTTGCAAAGGTACGATTTAGCGAGCATAAAGCCAAATTTTTGAGCAGCGAATACAAAGAAATGTTTGCATTTCCTTTATTGAGTCGTGATAAAATTGACCAAGGGTCACATTTTTTTTGAGCTTTTCGAGCGTGAGATTACAACGGCACTACTCATGGAAGACACGTTAACATCCGATGATGAAGACGTGCAACCGCCTGAGCCTGAACAATTTCCAATCGTCTTTTAACGGATATGGGTGGATGAGGTTGGTCATGTTTCCTAAACTTATATATATGTATTTATTTAGCCTACCGATAAACAAATGCTATATATAAATTTGCGCATGATAGGTCACCCCATCCACCCAACTATCTTACAATCGTTTAATAACTAATAAGTTACAGAAAATGTTAGTACATTCATCAACTAAAGCCCCAAGATACCATTTTTTCCTTAAGTACTTTTCACGTGCAACCCAGTTAGCGTGCAATATTTTTTAAGGTACTTTTCAATTCTCTCACTTTCTAACTCCTTGTTACATTGAAGCTGCTTACTGGGTTATATTGGAGATGTTCCTTTTCCTAATTAATGCAATGATGCTGATATTCTTCTTCATATAGTTTTCCCATCTTTTCTTTCAGTGCCCTATGAATGTGAAGGAACAATGTCAACCACATGTCTAAATAGCCCTTGAGGTTAGGAATGAATGAGGCGAAAAGAATAGTGGCATTGAAGTGAACATAAATTTCTCGATTATCTTCACTTTTAGTATATGTAATAGCAAGATATCCATTGCGATTTATATGATTTATAGCATCGTACAATCTAGACACTTCATTATAATCCTTCATAGAGACTGTTATCCAATTATATTTATATATTTGTATGAAGAAATCGTCATCCTCGTCTATACTAATGATAAAATCTTCATCTTGATATTTTAAACAGATATCATCATCGCTATCATAATGATAGTCGCAGCCCAACTCGTTCAAGGTTTCACATACTAGGTCTTCAATAGTTGGCTCTATGTACTCGCCCTCTTCGCCCTCTTCTGACTGATGCATGTCTTTCATTCTTGAACTTACAAGTTTAAGGATTTTAGGCTCAAAGCATTCTGGGAAGTCAAGTATGAATTCAAGATCTTCCTCGTTCATTCTTTTGACTGCATCTTTCCAAATAGCCAGTTTTTGGTCTGAAATATCCATATTATAGATTGTTTTGCTGATATGTGTGCAAAGTTACGAAAAAAATCGGAATATAAACCTATTCCGATTAATTCTTTTCACAAGCCTTGTGAAAATTCGAATTTTTCAGATAATCCGAAATACAGCGTAATGCTCAGTATCTCACATGCAAAGCGGTGTAAGTGAAATACTACATTCATGCTCTCAGACGGGGATTTCATCGTAACAGACGAAATAATCGCATGATTATTTGCACATTTTACAAGAAATAACTATATTTGCAAACATAACAGAACGATTGAGCAATCAAATAGTCCCACGTTCTAAGATATTACTAACCCGCTTTCATCATGGGAACTGAGAGCTATCCTTCTTTTATGGAGAGATTATCGACAATTAAAGAGAATTAAAAATGGAAAATCAGTTTACTCAATTGCTGGCTCTTGATGACGTCAATTTACCTCATTCTCTTCGACGTTCTATATGGCTAATTAGGGATGAGGAAGATAGCAACAACTATACTGCTGATGAAATTTTGGATGATAAATCACAAGATATCATCTTTAATATGCGTTCAACATTAACTGGAGCATATAAGAGTGGGGATCCGAAATATGTCTGTCCGTTTTGTGGCGAACCTATTGGACTAAAGGTAAGAACTTTCGAAGGAGACTTTTTCCCATTCTTCTCACATTACCAAGATAGTGATGACACTTGTCCACTTAAAACAACAAATGATGTTGATCCCTCGCGAATAATTATCTCGTCAGAGAACCATTTTAAAGAATCGGTTTTGCACCAAGATATGGTTTCAAAACTGAAAGAGATACTTGAATTATCTGCTGATTTCAAGAAGATAGAGGTTAACAAAGTGATAAGTACCCCTGAAGTAACTGGTTATCGTAGACCATCACTTTATTCTATATATCGTGATGACAATAAGGTTTGCTTCGACGCTTTAATCAGTAATCCTCAAATAGGTTTGTTGGTCGGAAGAAATGCATTCTATAAAATGCAAAAGATGTTTTATTTATGGGTATTTCCTGATTTTTCTGTCCATCACCAAAGAATGTGTGAAAAGGATATACTTTATATGTATCTAAACGGGTATAAACAACCATGAATATCTAATACTATCTATTTGTAAAATACTCATTTTCAATCACTTTTGATTTTTAACAGTTGGTAGCTGGAATTTGGTAGTAACCGAATTTCAGTATATTTTTGCAACGTATTTCTACCGCGAAGAATTTACGGGGCCTGAAAATCGTCATTCTGTGGACTCAGTTGACAATGGGTTACGACGGGGTGCAAATGGTGACAAAACAGGACGGACGGATTCGGAGAGAGTTACGAAGCGGACAGAGTTGACAAATGGCGACAATGGTGCATGAAGGT
>JAFVHO010000068.1 GCA_017474485.1 Prevotella sp. | reverse complement strand
CAAGACAGGTGCCAAGCTCGTCCACATCTCTACGGCAAGTACCCGTGGTCTGTGGGCTGGTGAAATCAAGGATGATGTCTATACTGAGCAGCGTCTCTACATGGGACAGTATCTCGGCAATAAGTACATCTACTCGAAGTATATGGCTGAGCGACTGATTCTCGATGCCGTCGCCCTGCACGGACTGTGTGCGAAGATTATGCGTGTGGGTAACCTTGCTGCACGAAGCACTGACGGTGAGTTCCAGGCTAACTTCTCGACCAATTCGTTCATGGGACGTATCCGCATCTACAACATGTTGGGCTGCTGTCCGTATGCCTTGCGTAATAAGCAGGTGGAGTTCTCACCCATCAACGAGGTCTCACGTGCCATCTGTCTGTTGGCAACTACGCCGAAAGAGTGTACCGTATTCCATCCGTACAACATCCACGGACAGTTCCTCGGTGATGTACTCTCAGGTTTGAGTAAGGTGACGGGCGGCATTCGTTTCGTAGAGCAGGAGGAGTTCCAGAAGGCCATGGACGAGGCCGGCCAAGATCCGCAGAAAGCCAAGCAGATGGCGGCCATGTTGGCTTATCAAGATATGGCCCATGGACAGAAGACTGCCGACGTGAAGCGTGACAACGACTACACAACGCAGGTGCTCTATCGTTTGGGCTTTGCTTGGTCGCCTACCTCTTGGGACTACGTAGAGCGTATGCTCACTGCCATCGGAGGCTTCGGATTCTTCGACTAAAGATCGAAGTGTGGCACGCAATCTTCGACTAAAGATCGAAGTGTGGCACGCAATCTTTGAGTAAAGATCGAAGTATGGCACGCAATCTTTGAGTAAAGACTTCAAGATGAATACAGAAGAAAGAAAAGATTTCAATCAAGTCTATTGGCGATTCTTATGGTCGGCTATCCTGATTGCCCTTTCTGGCTGTCTGGGTAATGTGGTCGATGCCATCATCGTTGGCAATCTGATTGGCGAGGATGCTGTCAGTGCCATCAATCTGACACGTCCTGTAGTACAGTTTATGTACACGCTGAATATGCTTCTTGCTACAGGAGCAGGCATATTGGTGGGGGTGGAAATCGGTAAAAAGAACATGCCCCGCGCGGCCTGGTTCTACACCCTGTCAATGGTGCTATGCCTGATTGTAGGACTGCTGATTGCCGCTGCAGGTCTGTTCTGTCCAGGTACAGCCACAGGCTGGTTGTGCAGCAATGCCCACCTCTACCAGCTCACATTCGAATATTTGAGTATTATGTTGATAGGCGCCCCTGCTTATATGGTGATGTGGGCACTCTCAACAATGGTGGGTGTGGATGGCAGTCCACGACTGGTCTCCATTGCCATCTTGATAGATAACGCCGTCAACCTGTCACTCGATATTGTCTTTATCCAGTTCTTTGGATGGGGCATCGCGGGTTCTTCGTCGGCTACCATCGTAGGCCACGTGGTGGGTATTGCCATCATGTTCTGGCATTTCCGCTACAAGGACAACCATTTAAAGTTCATAGTTCATAGTTCAAAGTTCATAGTTAATGACAACCACGAGAAAGCGCAGCCTGACTATGAACTATGCACTATGAACTATGCACTAAAACAGATCATCTCTCAGGGTGCACCGTTGGCGATTGCCTCTGTGTGTCTGACGCTGTTGCTTTACTCGGCCAACAGCATTGTGCTGGGAGCATTGGGTCGCACGGGTATTTTTGCCTTTGCCGTCTGCATGAACCTTTTGCAGATCTATAACCTCTTCCTGGCAGGCGTCTGTCGTACCATCCAGTCGCTGGGTGCCATTCAGGTGGGCAAGGGCGACGACGAGGCTTTCCGTCTTGTCCTGCGCAAATCGTTCTTGTTTATCACTGTGGCCATGATACTCATCTGCATCGTTGTATGGGTCGATCCGAGTGTCATCTCACGTCTCTTCGGAGCCAACGATCCTGCTATTCTTGCCGAGAGCAATCATGCCCTGCGCATCTTCTCACTGAGTTTCATCCCATTCTGCTATATTTATGTTGTCATGATTGTCTACAAGCTCTATGCCCATCATCGCATGGCCCTGTTTATCTCCTTCGCCCTGTCGCTGACGGTTATTCCTGTGCTTTGGCTGGTGTCGAAGTTCGTACCGAGTCTCTTGTGGTACAGCTACTTGATAGCATACGTCATTGAGATAGCAGCCATATTAGTGTTACACTGTGTGACGCACGTCAGGTTTGAGTTAAAAATAAAAAAATAAAAAAGTGAGCAGTGAAAAATCAATTTGGAACCGACTAAGCAGTGTGGTCAGGCATAATCTACCGCTGACGCTGATCATCGGTGCAGCGCTGTTGCTGGAACTGACATCGGGTATTCTGTACTACTCTGCGCAGAATATTATCCACAAGACGGTGGAGAAACTGATAGAGCGTGAGATGAACGCCATCTATCTTTGTATTCGTAATAAACTGGCTAAGGTGGAGGTGACGGTTGATAACATGGCGTGGGTGGTGGCCGACGACCTGGAGGATCCGGATTGGATGTATTCCATTACCCGAAGGCTGGTGCAGAACAACCCATCCATCTTGGGATGTACGGTGTGCTTCGTGCCCGATTACTTCTCGCAGAAAGGCCGTTGGTTTGAGCCGTATGCCGTGAGACGGGCTGACGGGACGATTGATACCCTGCAGTTAGGCTCTGCAGATCATGACTATACGAAGATAGATTTCTATACGGAGGCAATAGCCAAGAACGGCGCCAACTGGTGCAAGCCTTATTTTGACAAAGATGGGGCCAAGGCAATGGTGACCACCTATAGTGTGCCGGTACACGACGACAAAGGCGTGACGGTGGGTGTCGTGGGTGCGGACATTGCGCTGGATTGGCTTGAGGAGGTGATGGAAGAAGGAAAGTTCTACAAGAGCACCCAGCGATTTATAGTAACTGACGAAGGACACCTGCTGGCAGGTCAGGACAGTCGTCTGTTCCAAATGGTGCAACAACTGGTAGAGACTGATGAAGATAAGGAGGGCTTTGAAACCATTACGGATGAGAATGGCGATGAGCGTCATGTGTATTTCCATCCCGTGGGTGGTAGTACCAATTGGATCCTGATCAGCGTCCAGAATGATAAGGAGGTGTTCAGCAAACTGAGTAAGATACGCGCAAGCCTCTTGGTGCCCGTACTTGCCGGTCTGCTGCTCATTGGGTTTATCGTGTGGCGTACGTCACGCAACTTGGAGCGTCTGCGCAAGGTGAACGCCGAGAAAGAACGCATTGGCGGCGAACTGCGCGTAGCCAGTCAGATACAGCAGAACATGCTGCCCCACAGTCAGATACAGCATGCCGACGTGGACATCTTCGGGTCGTTGGTGCCTGCCCGTGAGGTGGGTGGTGACCTGTATGACTATTACATCCGTGACGAAAAGCTGTTCTTCTGTATCGGTGATGTCAGTGGCAAGGGAGCCGCCTCGGCCATGGTGATGAGTGTGGTTCATTCCTTGTTCCGTGCTTTCTCGGCCAAGGAAAACAGTCCCGCCCATATCATGCAGGCCATCAATGAGGCTTCTTGTCGCGGTAACGAATCCAACATCTTCGTCACCATGTTTATTGGTGTGCTCGACCTGCCGACCGGTCGTCTGCGCTACTGCGATGCAGGCCACGACGCTCCAATAACCATTGAGAATGGAAAATTGAGGATGGAGGATTGCAATCCTCACCTGCCAGTTGGCGTATTCGATGACGTGAAGTATGGTGTGCAGGAAACTCAGCTGGAGCCTAATAGCACTTTATTCCTCTATACCGACGGACTGACAGAGGCCATGAATTCCAAGCATAAGCAGTTTGGTATTCAACGCGTAGAAGAGGTCTTGATGGCCAACTGCCAGCTTTATCCCCAGCAATTACTTGAGGTCATTAGTGAGCAAGTGCGTGAGTTTGTGGGCGACGCCAATCAAAGCGACGACCTCACATTGCTGGCTATCCGCTATACACCGAAGCACTTTGAGAGTACGCTGAGCAGGACACTTCTCATCAAGAATGACGTTCATGAAGTGTCGAGGTTCAGTACATTCATAAAGTCGGTGATGGAGGAACTGAATATCGAGAAGTCGCTGGCCCGTCAGCTTCGTCTGGCTGTCGAGGAGGCTGTGGTGAATGTCATTGACTATGCCTATCCTGTAGGACAAGACGGTGATATCGAAGTACGCATCTTGTCCGATGGCAAGATTCTAAAGACGGTCATCATCGATTCTGGTGTAGCCTTCGACCCCACAGCGAAGGAGAAGACCGACACATCGCTATCCGCTGAAGACCGTCAGATAGGCGGACTGGGTATTCTGTTAGTTCGCGAGTTGATGGACTCTATCAACTACGAACGTGACAACGGACAGAACATTCTGACATTGACTAAGAACATATAGAATTAAGAGTTAAACATTAATATAAATCATTAAATATTTAACATTATGAATACAAAAATTGAAGAAATTGACGGCAAATTTGTTGCCACGTTAGAAGGAGAAATGGATACTGCTGCCGCTTTAGAGGCTGAAGAAGTATTGAAACCACTCTACACCAGTAACGGTAAAGACGTTATCATCGACTGTACTAATCTGGAGTATATTGCCTCCAGTGGCCTGCGCATTCTGCTCGGCATCCTGAAGGGTGCTAAGACCAGTGGCAGTAAGGTAGTGATGAAGGGTGTCAATGATGACATTAAGAATGTATTTAAACTGACGGGATTCATCAGCATCTTCGAGTTCGAATAATCAAAAAACATCATCATGGCCATGAGACGGATACTGTTGTCTACAGCATTGCTTATTGCATCATCCGCGTGTCTCACAGGATGGGCGCAGACTGACTCTATTAATAAAGTAAGTGTCGGCCTGAACTTCCTGACCCATGGCGAGACATGCGGCGGTGGTCTGCCCAGGTCTTCCCAGAGTGCACCGACGGATGACCGTTCACATTTCCTGTTGGGACGTACGCATCTGATTGTGGATTATGAACGTCCCGGCTTACAAGCCCATGCTGTCATTCAGAACAAGGCAGTCTGGGGCACGAGTAGTAATCAAAGTCTTAACCTCTACGAAGGTTGGGTGAAGCTGACAGCTCCGTGTGGTCTCTTTGCCCAGATGGGACGTGTGGCACTGGCGTATGACGACGAGCGTATCATCGGTCCCAACGACTTTGCCATGGCTGCGAAGTCGCATGACGTCGTGCGTGTGGGTTACGAAGGCTATGGGCATAAGATACATGCCATACTGGCCTATAACCAGAACGGCAATCATGTCTATGCCGACACCTATTACGATGGTGGCGCACAGCTCTACAAGACCATGCAGACGGTATGGTATCACTACGATGTGCCCAAGATTCCTGTAGGTGTCTCTCTGCTCTTTATGAACATCGGTCAGCAGGCTGGTAAGTACAAGGAAGTCAATAATCAAAAGGTCGAGAATGAATCTAATCCCCCTCGCACCGAATATCAGCAGATGTGGGGTGCCTATCTCAACTTCCATCCCAAGTATGTGACCCTTGAAGGCTCGTATTACCGGCAGTCAGGCAAGCAGGTCAACGAATCGAAATATGCCATATCTGTCAAAGCTTGGATGGCCAGTGTGAAGGCCACCATTAACCCAACGGACCGCTACGTCATGATACTGGGCTACGACTATCTGAGTGGTGACGACTTTGTGCCTGTTCCCTATGGTGGCCAGTTTGGAATGCCCAACCATGAGGTTCAAAAAGGTTTTGCCCCGATGTATGGTTCTCGTACCAAGTTCTATGGTATCATGGACTATTTCTACGAGAGTGCCTACATCAATGGTTTTACGCCGGGCTTGCAGAACGCCTACATTGGCGTCTTCGGAAACCCTGTCAGTAAATTGCGCTGTGGCGTCACCTACCACTATTTGGCCACCGCCACCGCCCTACACCAGCTGAATCGCACCTTGGGTCACAGCATTGACCTGCAGGCCAGCTACAAGTTCTCGAAAGACGTTTCGCTCGTCGCAGGCTACACCCAGATGAGGGGTACTGAGACCATGGACCGACTGAAGCAGGGCAACAGTGGCAATAGCGCCCGCTGGGGTTGGTTCTCGCTGGTCGTATCGCCCAGCCTCTTCACCACCAAATGGTAAATCTAAATGTAATAACATAATTTTATTAAGTATGAGAACACGAATCAGACTATTATTGTTGCCGTTCTTGCTGGCATTTTTGTTGCCGCAAATGGCAAAGGCTGACCATATTGAGGACACATGGCTCTATATGGTCACACAAGCAGGCATTGACGAGTTGAACATCGAGATGCCTATCTTCGACGATGACTACTACAACGGATGGGTCGACGACGGCTACGTATACGTGACACCCGAAGGCGGCACTAAGCAGACGTTGATTCAGTATCGTTCGTATGATCCTACAGGCGACAATGGCGAGGCCCTGATACGCAAGGGCGTGGACGGACTGGTCACCCTGCACCGTAAGAAGGGTTGGCATGATGCCACCATTACTACCACCAATACCAATTATACCATTCCGTTCGAACCAGGACAGAGCTACGGCAAGCTCTATTTCACCTGGAAGGTTCCTGCCAATATGCGTGGCCGGAAGCTCACTATCACGTGGAAGGTTCATAAGACGGGAAACTGGTTTGAGTGGAATACCGATGTCGACATTCCATCGTCCAGTTTCACGTTACCCGCAGCTCCGGAGGTGGCGAAGCCCAGTCTGATGGATCCGATGTTGAGCTACGACCCCATGCATACCGGCCAGATTATGTTGGTCTATACGTTGGCGGCCAACAATATTCAGAGCCTTTTTGCCGAGTATAAGGAGGTGAACGGCAAGCAGGAGAACTTTAAGCGCCTGCTGCTGGACAACGAGATGTCGGGCTACGTCTTCCTGGATGCCGACAAGTGTTACAAGGATTTCGTCATCAGAGCCAAGTATGTCGACTCCGAGGGGAACACGGTTGCCTCTGCTTCCGACCCCATCATGGTGCCTGCCCTCCAATTGCCAGTGGGCCTGACAGCCAGCCTGCAAGCCGACGGCTCGGCATTGCTCTCGTGGCGCAAGAGCCATCCCAAGTGGCAGGATATCCAGGATGGCGACCTTTGGGATGTTCAGCGCAACACCACCGGTCTCATGAATGCCGACGCCAAGTGGACTACCCTCAGTCAGGTGCCGCTGTCGGGCGACTCCATCTATACCTTCACCGACGAAACCCTGTTGGATGCCTACGAGGGACAGCCGGTCTATTACCGAATCAGACGTGCCTCGACGAGTGGCTGGGGCTGGACTACAGGCTACTATGCCCAGGCAGCTCTGCCATCGGTCATCAAACTGCCGGCCATCCATTCGGCAACGGTCAAGCGTGGCACGTGGGAGGATACCCGCCATATTGCCAATTTCACCTTCGCCTTCGGCCATTCGCAGTACGATAGTCAGGGACGTTTTGTCCTGCGCACTGCTACCGATTGGGAGACACTTGCCAAACTGATCAACAATGGTGAGAAAACCGAGATGAATGTCATCATGGCTGATGATGTTGACTTGGGTGACAGTCAGACCAAGATAGGCGTCAGCGGTCATCCTTTCAGTGGAACATTTAATGGTAACGGTCACGTGCTGACGGTGCATTACAATGAGACGTCGGGCGACTATGCCGCACCTTTCGCCTATATTGGCAACAAAGCCGCTTCGTTCAGCAATCTGCAAGTGACAGGTACAGTCTTCACGACTTCGAAATTCGCCAGCGGCTTCGTGGGCGAGACCATGAAGGATGTGACCTTCAGCAATTGCCGCTCGTCGGTATCTATTACCTGCCATGTTGACGGCGATGCCTCTGCCGGTGGCTTTATGGGCCGCCAGCGTGCTGGTGTGACCACGTTGACAGACTGTCTCTTCGACGGTGAGTTCCATGACGGTGGAGCTGTCGGCTTCGGTGGCCTCGTGGGATGGAGCGAAACCGTTCCCGTCATCACCAATTGCCTGGTGAACCCGACTGTGCTGGATATCGATGACTCGTACAAATCGTGTCAGACATTTGCCAGGACAAGAAATGGTGCCACCATCACTAATTCATACTTTACCACGTCTATCAATGGCGCAGAGACCTACTCCATAGACAATAGGAATTATATGATTCTGCGCAATAACAACGACTGGCTTAGTCTCGTAGAAAAAGTTGCGGCAGACGGTGGCTCGACTACGTGGTATGTCATCATGATGAACGACTTCGAGACGACCGAACCGATAGGCCGTCGCAATGGCGTTGCCTTCACGGGCACCTTCGAAGGCAACGGCCATACGCTGGTTGTGAACATCGACGGGGGAAGCGAAGAAGGCGTGGCTCCGTTCTTTAACGTCAAGAATGCTGATATCAGGAACCTCAATGTTCAAGGTACGGTCAAGGGTGGAAAACACGCGTCAGGACTGGTTGGCAAATCTACAAACAATGCTCAGACCATCATCAGAAACTGTCATGTGTCTACAGATGTCTATACCTCCGGGAAGTATGCCGGCGGTATTGTCGGCCACGGCTTGTCTGTCGATCACGAGATAACAGACTGTATGTTCGACGGTACGCTGAATTCCGAGAACTACGATGTCAATAGCTTTGCCGGTGCTATCATAGGCTGGGAAGATGGCCACACCTCGAATGTCGTTAAGAACTGCTTCGAAAACGGCACCTACGTCAATTTCGAGAAAGTTGCCATGAACTTCAACGCCTTAGATAAAGGTATGGTATATGGCGGTACCAACTGCTGGAACAGCCACGGTTGGAAGGAGAACAACAGTGCGGTGGGCCTGACCCCTGAAGCACTGGTCACGGAACTGGGCAGCGACAATTGGCTGACGTACGGCAGCAGCGTTATTCCTAAACAGACTCAGCATTCGTTGGATGTTGACGGTGATGCCAGTGGAATGACATGGTCTGCGCTGGCCGGAAAGCTGGGCAGCCGGTGGCAGGTCAACGGCAATACCGTGCTTCCCGTCATGACCGTTTCTACCGAGAATGAGCATGTGCCTACCATCTGGGACCAGACGGCCAAGGTGGTGTTGAACATCGACAAGTCGGTTGGCGGCGAGGTGCGCTATACTGAACGCCGCGAACTGACGAACGACGAGGTAAAAGCGGGGAAGATGGACGTTGAACTGATTACCTCGTGTGTCGATCATGACTTCCGTATCGTAGTAGAGCAAGGCAAGTCGAAACTCACACCTGTCGATACCGTCGGTATCGCGGTGACGAAGGCGGAGACGGGCGAAGCAGCTCGCTACGAATACAACTCGAACGTACAACTGTCAGACCTGGAAGCCGTGACGCAGCAGTCGACGGTATTGCTGAGCTGGAAGACCACTGGTATTGGTGATTATTTCTGCATCACACGCCGTGACAAGGCAACAGACAAGGTAGACACACTGGAAACCAACTGTCAGCAGACCACCTACCTGGACCAGAAGCCACAGCCGCAGCACGTCTATATCTATACGGTGGAGGGCGTCAACAACTGCGAAGGCGAGCATGTGAGTACCATCACCAAGGAAGGTTGGTGCGAGCCGACGGGTATGGTGCGCGGCTACATCCGTCTGACCGACGGCACGGCCCTGGCTGGTGTGAAGGTGAAGGCCGAACCACAGGGCGACACCATGGGTGAGACGGGCACTGCCATGACCGACGATACCGGATTCTTTGAAATCAAGGGTCTGCAGTATAACAGCGCCGGCACCTATCTCATCACAGCCGAGAGCACAGGCGAAGAGGGCGCTTTCACCAGTTTCTACGCCACGTTCGACGATAACTGTAACATGGTGACTAACGCTAATCTGGTGCAGAGCAAGTACTACCTGTTCTCGGGCTTCGTCATGTACGATGGTACCAGCGTACCTGTCATTGGTGCCCAGTTCGAGCGCGACGGCAAGACGGTGCACAACGGATCTGGCAAGCCTATCGTCACCGACTCGCAGGGCCGCTTCAGCGTCAGCGTACCGCAGGGCACGCATACCCTTCGCGTCGTGAAGGACGGACACGTATTCCTCTATGACGGCTTCTTCACCGACCCCGAGGCCGCCGACACGCTGCGCCACAACTGGCAGAAGAACATGGCCGGCCATGTATTCTGGGATCAGACCAAGGTGATGCTTCAAGGTCGTGTGGCAGGTGGCGACACGCAGGGCGACAAGCCGCTGGGCGAGATGGCCTCAACGAACAATCTGGGCGATTCGCTGACCATCGTCATGCAGCTGGAGGGCGACAATGCCTCTTGGTTGGTGCGCGACCAGTTGAACGCCAGTGTGACAGAGCGTCATGAAGACTACTGTTTCGCCACGAACCAACTGGATACTTGCCACATGGACGCCTACCGTCACCGACTGGTCATCAAGCCCAGTGCTGTGACAGGCGAATACTGTGTGCCTATGCTGCCGGTGAAATACAAGGTGACTGAAATCTATGCCGAAGGCTATCCCACGCTGTTCCAGGCAGGAAAGGTGGGCGAGACCATCGACCTCTCTTCTTACGTCATGGGCGATACGGCTACCTATAGCCGCATCTACCACAGCACGCCCACATTGGCTGTCGAGCAGTTTAATATGATGGGTGAGAAATATATGGGTATCAAGGATTACAAAGAAATAGACAATACTGGCAAGAATGCCCTCGTTGAACTGTGGAACGACTCGACGGGCTACAGCTTCGGCTATCCGGTATTCATGGCCAATAGCCCCATCATCATGATGCTGACGGCCGAAGAGCGCTACTATTATAACAATGATGTGCGCGTAGGAGCACCCGATATCGTCCATCTGAACGGCGGCGAGGTGTACATCAATAACGGCTTGGTAGATTCTGACAATTCTGAGACGCAGCCACTCGACAGTCTTGGTACGGGCTACTACCGCTTCACACCACAGAACACGACCTTCACCGAAGAGGGTGACATGGCGCTGAAGACATTGACCATGACGCTGCTCTACGACGGCACCTACTACGATGTGCTGCCCATGAACGGTGAGCCTATCCGTGGCTATGTCATGGCTTCAAAGGCGAAGTCGCAAGGCCGTCGTGTCGTAGCTGATGGAGGCACCTACGTCATCGACGTATTGCGTGACCCGCCAGGTGCCGGATCCAGTGCCTATATCGAGAGCGGATCGAAATTCAGCTACTCCTTCGCTGCTGATATTAGCGTAGCTTCAGGTGTCAATCTGAGTTTCAAGAGAGGCAAAGGTACTAATCGTTACAATGGTGTATGGGAAGGTGAAAAAGTAGGAAATACCAGTGGACCCATTCTCAGCACTAGCACTGAGACCCTGAACTCCTTACCTATTGTGATGGGTTACTATCAGGGTTGGCAGTATGACTACACCTTTGAGAATAGCCAGCGCATCAGCACCTCGTCGAGTGCTGCCGGTGTGGGTCGTGATGCCGATGTGTTTATCGGCATGACGCAGAGCGCCATTATGGAAGATGCCATTGCCGTGCGTGCCATCAATGCTGACACCTATAACCTGCTGACCACTCATGAGGGCGGTACCTTCAAAATAGAGGGTGTTGACTTCAGTGTTCCTCTGGGTACCATGAAGGTGCTGGCCGAGGGCGTGAACAGCAAGGGTGAAAAGGTCTATCTGGTTCGTGATGAGGTGGTAAGCGCCTATATGCACCTAAAGAGTACCTTTGCTCACTCGCAGACCTATATCGAGAAAGAGCTGCTGCCTGAACTGATTAATATCCGTAACTCGCTGATGTTACCCATGGGTACTGACGAACAGACGGCCCAGCAGGTGGCCGACCAAGCCGGTCATGCCGTTTACATCAGCAAGGTGGCTAACGATGATGTACGTTTTGCCGTGGACGCTAACTACTACACGCAAGTGAGCCCCACAGGCATGGAGTTCAATGACTCTATCCAAAGTATCAACAACACCATGTACACCTGGATTGAATACCTGTCTAAGAACGAGCAGGAAAAACTGGAGGCTACCGACAAGGTAAACACCTACGAGGTAGACGGTCGTACCAGTATCAGCTATGGTGAGGCGTTTAGTGCTGGCACTTCGAGAAAGCGCTATATGATTACCCCCTTCCAGAATGATAACATCAATATTGGTCCTGAATTCGGTGATAAGTCCGCCGCCATCTCCGATTTGGTTCGATATGTCAATAAGACGAAGAAGGGTGAAGAAGCGGCCGACAGTGTAAGACAGATTCAAGTCACTGGCGTTGGCGAAAATTTGTTAATTAGGGCCCAGGTAGTCTTATCGTTAAAGTACAACTATAACTTTGGAAAGAGTGAAAACTACTCTAAGAAGATAGGGTTCACGCTGGCTCCCAACACCCATTCGAACCTCGTTGTAGACGTCTATCGTACGAGGTTGCATGAGGATGAACTTGAAAAGAAGATTGAAAGTATGAAGGAAGCGGGCTACACGGAAGAGCAGTTGCGCAGTCTCTTCTTCCAGATTCCTTCCGATGACTATCTGGACGGGGTCAATGGCCTCGGCGACAGTAATGCACCCTTCTGGTTGGGCTATTACGACCCCTCCAAACCCAAGTATAGCAGCTTTGTCTATCGCACCCGTGGCGGTGCCACCCGACAGCCTTACGAGGACGAACGCAGAACCAAGTACTACAATGCCGGACAGGTGCTCGACGCGAAGACCATGTCGATTGACAACCTGCGCATCTGGACCGACAATGCCTCGGTGAGCAACGTGCCATACGACGAGCCTGCCCGTTTCACCATCAATCTGGCTAATGAGTGTGAGATGCCTGCCATGACCTCCACGACGTCGCCCTTCAACCTTTATTTGGAAGACTCGTCGAACCCCAAGGGTGCGAAGATCATGGTAGAAGGTCGTGCGCTGACAGCTGACGGACAGGACATCTATCTCGTGCCGGGCGAAGTGGTTAAGAAGGGAATAGAGATCTATCCCAGCGCGGACTTCGACTACGAGGACATCACCCTCAGCCTCTATGACCCGAATGATGTGAAGCGCGTCTACAGCCTTAAACTATCGGCCCACTTCGTGCCGACGGCAGGCAAGGTGAACATCTCGCTGCCAGGCGACAAGTGGATAGTGAACACCGAGTCGCAGTACGACAGCGATAAACAGCAGTACTACATGCCGGTGCGCATCGACGGCTTCGACGTGAACTATCGCAACTTCGACCACATTGAACTGCAGTACAAACTGGCGACGCAGGGTGACAAGGAATGGGTGAACGTCTGCTCATACTACAAGAGCGACTCGCTGATGGCAAAGGCTACAGGTGAGTGCAAGCTGATTGAGGAAGACGGAAAGATCATGGCTACCTTCTGGGGCGAGGCCGACCCGATAGAGCAGACCTACGACATTCGTGCCGTGAACTACTGTCGCTACGGCAATGGCTTCCTGACCCGCTCGTCGAACATCCTGACGGGTATCAAGGACACCCGCCGTCCGCAACTCTTCGGTACGCCCGAGCCTGAGGACGGTGTGCTGGGCATTGGTGACGACATCATGTTGCGCTTCTCTGAAAACATTGCCGGCAACTACCTGCGCGACCTGAACAACTTCCAGGTATTGGGACAGACCAACTCTACCAATATCTCGCTCAGTACAGACCTGCGCTTCAACATCGGCGATCGGGCCGAATCAATGAGTTCGCGCAACCTCAGTGCCAAGTCCTTCACGGTCGACGTGATGCTGTATCCCGACCGGAACAATAAGGATATGGTGTTCTTCAGTCATGGAGAGACTAACGAACGACTGGAACTGGGCGTGACGAAAGACCACAAACTGTCGGCCCGATTCCATACATCAGACTCACAAAGCGCCTCACCGGAGGTGACGTTCAACTCTACCGAGCCTGTGGATTTCAATGGGCTGCATCAGGTGGCATACGTCTTCAACAGCGATTTGGAGGCACAGACCACTACCGTCAACTTCTATGACGGTTCCAAGGAGATAGGCACCTTCACGCTGCCCAGACTCTATGGCGGATCAGGACGGTACTATCTGGGAACGCGCGTCAATGGCGGACTTTACAATCGCGATTCGTACCAAGGCGAGATGCTGGAGTTCCGTCTGTGGAACCGTGCACTGAGTCTTGGCGAGTTGAATGATTACAGGATGAAACGACTCACGGGCTACGAACTGGGACTGATGGATAACTATCCGCTGAACGAAGGCACGGGTGACTACAGTTACAACTGTACCAAGAACGGCGGCGACCTGAAGATAGACCGGGCTACGTGGAAGGTTCCTGACGGCATCAGTATGAAGCTTGACGGTGAGAAGGGCTTCCGCATTGACGCGCAGAAGTTCGAGCGTGCCGACTATCACGACTATACGCTGATGTTCTGGTTCCGCACTACCGACAGCGAGGGTACGCTGCTCAGCAACGGACTGGCGAAGACGGAAGCCGGATACAAGGATCACTTCAACTTCGGTGTTCATGAAGGCATGCTCGACCTGTGGCTGGGTGGCGGAAGACAGGCTACCGGAACGAAGGTCAACGACGGACAATGGCACCATGCGGCACTGACCGTCAGCCGTTCGCGCAACGTGGGTAACCTCTTCATTGACACCCAGCTGAAGAAGACCTTCGCCGTAGATACCTTGGGCGGCATACACGGCAACTATCTGGCTGCCGGTGCCACCTATCTTGATGCCAATACCGTAGCCAATACCATCGTAGGACATATCGACGAAATCGGTATGTACGAGATGGCTCTCTCGGAAAATATCATCAAGGCTACCGCACCCATGACGCCTACGGGTGAGGAGATGGGTATGAAGGCTTATCTGAGCTTCGGGCGCAACGAACTGCAGATTGACAACTCGCAGCGACTCATGCCTACGGGTATCAGCCTGAAGCGCTACTACGACTCGACCTCCGGCGAGTATACCACTCAGCGCGATACGCTGGTCAGTCAGGCGACGGTAGACCTGATGGCCGACAAGGGACACTACGCTCCTATCCGTGCACTGGCTACGCTGGAGAACATCAAGTACTCGTACGTGGCCAAGGACAACGAGATGTGCATCAATCTGGACGTGCCTCCCTTTGATATTGAGAAGACCAACGTGATAGTGACGGTGAAGGATGTGGCCGACCTGAACGGCAATGTGATGGCGTCACCCGTGACGATGGATCTCTACGTCTATCGCAATCCGTTGCGCTGGAATATCAAGCAGCTGAGCAAGACGGTCAATTACGACGAAGAGACAACCTTCGAGGCCGTGGTACAGAACCTGAGCGGTAAGACCAAGCGCTTTAGGATTGAAGGACTGCCTGTATGGCTGACGGCTTCGCAATACGACGGTTCCATCGGTCCGTTGGGTGAGCAGCCCATTACCTTTACCGTCTCGCCCTATACCAACATTGGTGACTTTGACGAGATTATCTATATTGTCGGCGAGGAAGGCATGACCGAACCGCTGCCTGTTACCCTGAAGGTGCGCGGCGAAAAGCCCGACTGGGCTGTTGCCGACAATCTGCTGCATGCCAACATCACGATGAGTATCGTCGGACAGGTGGTGATAGACGATGAGAATGTGGCACACGACAGTGAGGACATGCTGGCCGCCTTCGACGACAACCACCGTCTGATGGGTGTCACGCATCTCTATGCTAATCCTACAGGTACAGCTATCGACGGACTGGCCTATCTGACCGTCTATAACTCGAGCTATGCTGCCACACCGCTGCACTTCGAGTTCTTTGATGCCTCTGAGGGTACCATCTATCAGGTATCGCCCAAGCCCGACGGCACCATCATCACCTTCAAGAACGATACCGTCATGGGTACAGTCACTGAACCCATATCCTTCGGAAACGGCAGTGGCATCATACAGACCATTCCGCTCAAGAAGGGTTGGAACTGGGTATCATTCAACGTGCAGCCAGAACAGGTACCTGTCAAGCAGCTGTTGAACAATGCCACGAAATGGCAGGTGGGCGACGGCTTCGAGGCTGACAACACTGACGGCACGCACTACCTGATTTCCTACAAGGCCGTGGCTGATCCCAAGAATCCGGAAACGGTGAACTATATGTGGGACTATAGCGACAATGTGCTGACGCTGGATGCCCGTCTGATGTACCGCTTCTATTCCAATAGCGACAAACTGGCTTACATTGCCGGTACCCTCTTCAACGACCCGATAGTCGTCCGCAAGGGCTGGAACCGTATCGGCTACTCGTCACTGCTGAACCTGCCGCTTGGTACGGCATTGGCAGAGTATACCGACCATGGCTCACCTGGCGACATCATCAAGAGTCAGAGCGAGTTTGCTATCCTGACCGAAGATGCTACGGGTAACAAGGCCTGGAAGGGAACCTTGGAATTCCTGCGTGTAGGCGAGGGCTATATGCTCAAGCGCAATGCCGACGGCGAGGTGCGTTTCAACTATCCTCAGTATAATGGTGGTTCGCGTTACAACATGACTGCCAGCGCACCAAAGAATGTTGCCTTTGAAAATGTCAGCGGTTCCAGCATGACTGTTGTGGCTGTTGCCGAGGGTGTTGAAGTGCAGCCTGGCGACCGCCTCATGGCCTACCGTGGAGCAGAACTCTGTGGTATTGCTGAGGCCGACGAGAACAGCGTGTTCTACCTGAATGTGGGAGCGGGTAATGATTCTGAATTCCAGATTTCGGCGTCCGAACTGACATTCACACTGGAGCGTGATGACGAGTTGATAGCAGCGACCGCAAGGGCACAGATTGGCTTCAAGCCGAATGCTGCCTTGGGTACACCCGCTGCTCCGACAGCCATCAACTTCGTGGCAACCGACAGCTTCGATGTTGACGGATGGTACACGCTGAGCGGTATCAAGCTGGCCAAGAAGCCTCGCCAGCAAGGTATATATATTCATAACAATCAAAAAGTCATTATTAAATAATTAACAATGAACAAGTATTTATTATTCATACTGCTGACAGCCCTCACCCTTGCGGTGGGGAGCTGTAGCTGCGACGATTCGGACGAGCCGGACGAGCCGACACCCGTACAGCCTCAGACACCTGACTATTTGTTGCCAGGCTCCGACAGCCGTCCTGATTGGAAGTTCTCAGATAATGGACGCTACGAGTTGCGCATGTCTGTACAGGTAGAACTGGGCGACACGCTGGCAGCCTATCAAAGCAGTCAGGACCTGATCTGTGCCACCATCGGTGGGGAAGTGCGAGCCGTAGCACAACCTAACGAGACAGGTGGGGTAGTCTACTATCCCCTGATCATCTTCGATAACGAGACGGGCAACACCATAAGCCTCAGTTACTACTGCGACCAGTTGCACCGTATCTACACCATTACCAACTGGGCCGTCTTCGACCCCTCTGCTGCCCCAACAGGCAATAGTGGCATCTATAGGCCCAAATTTACCATCAACAATTGACAATGGTGTAATACTGAAATAGCAAAGGCTGCCAATTACGGCAGCCTTTACTATTTACTTATCACTTTTCACTTTTCACTTCATCATGCCCATGCATGATGTCGTTCCCAATGCGGTCAGTGCCGCTGTCAAAATACTAATGATGACCTGAATCACCGTCTTCCATGTCTCTCGTTTCATAGCTTATGAATGTTGAATTTTGAATGTTGAGTGTTGAATGATTCTCGCTTCGCTGCGATGTTTGATTGTTGAATTCTCAATTCTTCATTGACAATCGCCGCAGGCGACCATTCCACAATCCTCATTCAACACT
>JAFVHO010000067.1 GCA_017474485.1 Prevotella sp. | reverse complement strand
TTTGCAGCCTTTGCCGTCGGATTTCTGGGAATGCCCCAAGAGGCGATGCCGTATTATGACCATTCGGCCAAATGGAAAAGGAAGGCGTCGCAGATAATGACCTTCGTCATGGAGGTGGGGAATCTGGGCTGTAAAAGAGACCTTACCTACCATAAAAAATATCCTTTCATCATCAGGAAATCATTATCCGTCATACACCGTTTAAGAGACGTGCTGCGTCATGCACAGTTATTCCCGCTCGATTCCCTGCGTTTCTTCTTTAACATGATGTGCGTTGGATTACAGAATTCCACGATGGGTCCGGCAAACGAAAGAAGGGTGGAATGACAGGCGTTTTTCAGAAGTACTTTAAAGATCTGTACAAAGATGTCCCTTTAGATGTGTATGAGATATTGTTATACATCCTTTGTATAGGCGTTTTACTATTTTTGATAACAAAAGGGTTTAGGAGAGGCTGGCGGCTGGTTTCGGGACTCATGCTAGTTGAGTATGTCGTACTCTTGTTTTTCACAACAGTTTTCAGTCGGAATTACAGAGAGGCCCCTAAATTCAACATGACTCCTTTTTGGAGTTACATGGAAATCATAAATGGCAAACAAAACCTCATTCCCGAGAACATCATGAATGTTGTAGTGTTTGTGCCAGTTGGTTTGTTCTTAGGGTTTACATTTAGTGAGTTGAAGTGGAAGGGTATTTTGGTCGTGGGTGTATGTGTCTCACTATCAATAGAAATATTACAGTTCATTTTACATAGAGGCTTTTCCGAACTGGACGATGTAATGCATAATACGATAGGGTGTATAGCGGGGTATGGTGCGTATAGGTTGATGAGATATGGGTATGAGAAAATTGGTGAGAAGGTTGACGTAGTGGAATGAGATATATATTGTGGCTCTGGCGGAACTCATGCGGCATCCGCTGGAATACGGTGGTGCGAATCGTAACGGGCATTGGGCAGGTGGTGCTCGGACTGCTGATGGTGTGGTTCAGCAGGCGATTCATTGACGAGACCATCCGCACGGGAACGGCTGACGATGTGCTGAGGATGGTTGAACTGTTGGTGCTGACCGTCGTGGGCGGTGTGGTGTTGAGACAAGTAGGCTACTGGCTGAAGACCTCAGCAAATGTACGGCAGTCGAACGCCCTGCGCCTCCGCATCTTCGGCAGGTTGTTTCACAGACAGTTGTTCACGGGCGACGAACTGCACTCGGGTGACGTGTCCTCGCGATTGGCCAAGGACATTGAGCAGGTGACAAAAGTCACGACAGATACCCTGCCCGAGATGTTGATTACAGGCATCAAACTCTGCGGCGCTTTCCTGCTGATGCGCTGGTTCGACGAACGGCTGGCATGGGCATTGCTGTTACTGACACCATTGGCCATCGTTTTCGGCAAACTGATTGCCCGTCGGTTGCGCACCATGACGCTCGATATCCGGCAAGACGAGAGCCGCATCCAAATGCAGGTGCAGGAAGGCATGGAGCATAATGCCGTGCTACGTTCCTTAGGCTCGGAGCAGTGGGTTACCGACAGGCTCGACACGATGCAGCAACGGCTTCGCGGCAATGTGATGCGACGCCTACGGTTTACCATCGTCACGCGACTCATTATGGGTTGTGCCTTCGGTCTTGGCTATCTGATGGCATTTGTATGGGGAGGCATTGGACTGCGCAACGGCACGATCACTTTCGGCGTGATGACCTCGTTCCTGCAACTGGTAAGCATGATTCAGGGGCCTATTCTGCAATTGCTGAATATGGTGCCGGAGGTGATACATGCAACAGCCAGCATTGACCGACTTGAAGAGTTGGAACAGACAACGCAATTGCCAACTGTTGCACGGACAGGCAAAACAAGTTCTAAAGGCATCAACTTCAACGATGTCTCTTTCCGCTATGCCAAGGGCGACCGGGAGATACTTTCCCGCTTCACGCATGAGTTCCAGGCGGGCTCGAAGACTGCCATCATGGGCGAGACTGGTATTGGAAAGACCACGCTGTTCCGCTTGATTCTCGGCTTCATCGAGCCAACAGAGGGCAAGGTAGAAGTTGGCGGTGAACTGTGTTTCGTACCACAAGGCAATACCCTGATGAGTGGCACCATCCGTTATAACCTGCAACTGGCCAAGCCCGATGCCACCGACGAAGAACTGCGACAGGTATTACATACCGCTTGTGCAGATTTTGTGTTTGATCTGCCCGAGGGAATAGACACCGAACTTGGAGAGCGAGGCAGCGGACTCAGTGAGGGCCAGGCTCAGCGTATCGCCATCGCCCGCGGATTGCTCCACGGTGGCGACATCCTCCTGCTTGACGAAATCAGCAGCAGCCTCGACGAACCTACAGAGCGCGAACTGTATCACCGCCTTTTTACGACATACCCACAAAAGACCATGCTTTTCATCACACACAGAAAGGCTGTCAGTGAATTATGCGACAATATGGTTCGACTGTAAAATTATAAATTATGTGGTAGCGGAGCGTAAACAAAGGTTAAATACGTTAAATCTACCCCATATTTTCCACATCCTAAAACAAACAATCCACTTTTCTACCGTTTAAAGTATAAGTAATTGATTATCAACACTTAATACATTCCATGGATGCAACGGGTTGACATCAATAACAATACCTAACAGCATAATAGAAATCGGCAAAGATGCTTTTAGTGATAGTGGCTTGATATCTATCGATTTCCATTGCAATAAAATTGGTTCATGGTTTGGCGGCTGTACATCAATAAAAGAATTATTTATTGGTGAGGAAGTTACTTCCATTGATGATTCTGCTTTCAAAAGTTGCAGTGGATTGACATCAGTCGTTATTGGCAGCGGTGTGACATGTATTGGATCCTATGCATTCTACGATACTAATATAAAAAAGGCAATTTGGCTTACCAATACTCCACCTTCGGGTTATGATAATGTAAGAAGTTTAGTAAACTATGTTTCCAATGAGCAATATAGTAATCTTAATAACCGGGTGGTATATCCTTTCCTTAGTTCTTATTTCGATGTCGACGGTATCAGATATGTACCGGTCAGTCCTTCAGAGCGTACGTGTGATGCAATAGATTGTATATACAACGTATCAGCAGAAATAATCAACATTGGAAAAACAATCACAAATAAAGGTATAACACTGAATGTAAAAGGAATCAACCCTTATACTTGTTATGGCAATAACTATATAAAAAGCGTTGATCTCAATTTTGATGGCGATGTCGGTAAATATGCATTTTACGAATGCAAAAACATTGAAGAAGTATCAATCAATAATCAAGGTAATATAGAAGCCTGTGCATTTAGCAAATGCTCGAACATTACTTGTGCAACTATTAGTAATAATGGATATGTTGGGATTAATGCTTTTAGCAATTGTTCAGCCATAACAACTGCAATCATTAGGAACAATGGTTATGTTGGGAATAATGCTTTTAGTCATTGCCCTGCCCTAACAACAGCAACTATTAGTAACAATGGATATCTTGGAGATAATGCTTTTAGTCATTGCCCTGCCCTAACAACAGCAACTATTAGTAACAATGGATTTGTTGGGTCATATGCATTTAGCCAAAGTGCTACACTTACTCCTGCTACATTTATTATTAGTAATCAGGGGTATATTGGAGAAGCTGCATTTAAAGGTTGTACTGCACTAAGCATAGCAGACATTAATAATACAGGAGACATAAACAAAGAGGCTTTTAGTAATTGTACTTCTCTTAAATCTGCAATGATAAATAATCAAGGAAGTATAGGTGATAAGGCTTTCTATTATTGTTACTCTTTGGAAACAGCGGAACTTGGACAAGAAATCACGTCTATTGGTAAAGAATCATTTAGTGTTTGTTCTAATCTACATAATATTGTAATACCTGACGCAGTCATCTCTGTCGGTTCCTATGCTTTTTCTGATTGCTCAAGTATGGTATCAGCCAAGACTGGTGGTGGCTTGGAAGTAATTAATGAATATACATTCTCAGGTTGTTCTTCATTGAAGGAATTAACAATTGGTTCTAAGGTAAAGACCATCAATCAGTATGCTTTTCGAAATTGCACATCCCTACCAACGATCATTTTTCCACAGGCTGTGAAGGAGATAAAAAATTATGTATTTTACGGGTGTTCAGGACTGAAGGAGGTTATTATGTTTGACAGCGAAACTAACCTCAAATTGGGTTCTAATGGTAGCAATCCTCTATTCTCCTCTTGTCCTTTGGATTCTGTCTATATAGGACGCGACATCAGTTATAACACCAGTAGCAACTATGGTTATTCTCCTTTCTATCGTAACACATCACTTAGAGCAGTAAAGATCACAGATAAGGAAACAGAAATCTCTGAGAATGAGTTCTACAGCTGCGCCAATCTCCAGCAGGTGGAAATAGGCGACGGTGTAACCACCATCGCCAACTGGGCGTTTTCAGGTTGCCAGAGCCTAAAATACTTCACATTTGGTACGCAAGTGAAGACCATTGGCAAAGAAGCATTTTCGGATTGTACGTCTGTCGTAGAGATTGCCAGCAAGGCTCAAACACCGCCAACCTGCGGCACTCAGGCTCTTGACGATATCAATAAGTGGAATTGTAAGTTGTTTGTACCTGCGGGATGTATTGCTGCATATCAGACTGCCGACCAATGGAAAGACTTCTTCTTTATGGAAGAGGGCATCAACAACGGCATTGCTCAGGTTCCTGCAAAGGCGGTGCTGATTCAGGCTGTTGGTGGTTCCATCAATGTGCAGGGCTGCGACGATGGTGAGCGCATTGGCGTCTATAGCATCAATGGCAGTCAGGTGGGTACAGCTGTTAGCCAGAATGGGGCTGCAACGGTCAATACCACGCTGCAATCAGGTAGCGTTGCTATCATTAAGGTAGGCAAAAAGAGCATCAAGGTTATGATGAAATAAGCCGAACAGACGAATTCTGATACATAACAACGGCAGGTTCCTTTGTGGAGCCTGCCATTATGCAGAATCGTGGGGACAGAGGTTTTTGATTTGTCCATGATTCACTCTGAATATTAATCTTGCGGACTGTAGTGGCATTACTTCAGCCCGCAGTTTGTTAACAGGTTATTGCTCGCGACTTGCTTGCTTATCGCTCGTGGCCCACGAGTGAACTCCTCGTACTTCTTCCGCTTGTCGCTCATAGCCTTCAAGCGATAAGCGCGTGAGGTGCGAGCGATATCCTCGATGAGAGAAGGGCTTACTATTAATAGTTGCTACCTCAAGTCTTAATAGTTGGAATTGCTACGATTAATAGTTACAGTTGTGATCATTAATAGTAGCGATTGCGGGTATTAATACTTTTTGGGATTAGAGGCGGAAGCGGACGACGAGGGGCAGGTGGTCGCTGAAGCCACGTTGATAGCGGTAGCCATTATAGGTACGGAAGGGCTTGACACCACCGTACTTTTTGTCTTCTTCAAGTAGGAAGGGAGCATCGTTGACATAGGTCTGTACGATGGAATCGCACAGCACGGTGCTTACCAGCACATGGTCGATGCTCTGCCAACGGCCTTCGTAGCGGTAAGTGCCTTTGGCGCCATGAGTACCTATGGCATCGCTAGTGACGTTATACAGGCTGTTTGCCTCTAGATAATGGAGCGACGGACTATCAGCATAGTCGTTAAAGTCGCCAACCACAATAACTTTTGCATCAGGTGGCAACAGACGGATAGCATCGACAATGCGTTCCATCACGATACGGCGATTAGGGCGTGTCGCCTTCTCACCACCAAAGCGGCTGGGGGCATGGACAACGAACACGTGCAGCGTCCCGCCGTTCAAGGTTTCCCCTTGTACATACAGGATGTCACGTGTGGGGCGCATACCTTCAAGAGGCGTAACGTCGAGGTAGTCGTAACAGATGGGACGGAACGAAAAGGGCTGGTAGAGCAAGGCGACATCTATGCCGCGAACGTCAGGCGACTGTGTCATCAGAAACTCATAACCAGCATTACGAAGCAACGAGCGACGCGTCAGGTCGCGCAACACTGAATCGTTCTCGACTTCAACCAATGCTACGAGGTCAGGGAGTGACGATTGTGAACAGGATATAATCTCCTGCCCGATGTTGTTCACCTTGCGCCAATAGCGGTCAGGCGTCCATTTACGTAATGACGCAGGCAACCATTCGGTGTCCTGCTTCAGTGAATCGTGATGGCAATCAAAGAGATTCTCGCAATTTAGTTCTACAAGCGTGAGAGATTGAGAAAATGAAAAAATGAGAGAATGAGATATTAGGAAGAACGTCAATACTATACGCCACCAATTTCTCATTCTCTCATTATCTTAATTACTCAATTTCAGCAAACTTTCTCTAAGCGTTTCATCATGGCGAACATGAAGATGGCAGCCACGAGGCAGACGCCCAGGAATACGCTCCAACAAACCCAGAGGGGCACAGCACCCCACAGCAGACCGCCAACAACCACCAGCTGGTTGCCGATAGCCGTAGCCACAAACCAGCCACCCATCATCATACCCTTGTACTTGGGAGGAGCGACCTTTGATACGAACGAGATACCCATTGGCGACAGCAACAGCTCACCAAAAGTCAGCACGAGGTAAACCATGATAAGCAGGTTAGGCGTCACGTCAGCCACATGTACGGCCACAGGATTGCCGTCGGCACCCATCTCTGTCTGAGGCATAGGCAATCCAAAGGAGCCAATAGCCATCAGTGCATAGGCGATGGCAGCCACAATCATACCATAGGCAATCTTGCGAGGAGCAGAGGGTTCCTTACCCTTAGCTGCCAACGAACCGAAGATGGCCATTGACACAGGAGTCAGAGCTACCACATAGAAGGGATTGAACTGCTGGAAGATAGGTGCAGAAACCGAAATCGTGCCATCAGGATTGTATTGCAGGCAAAGGAATGCAATGGCAGCCACAATAACAGCGGCAGAGATAGCCTTACCTTTCGATGTCTTCGACTGGAACAGTGAGAACAGAGCATAGACGATAAAGATGACAGCGACGAGGTTCCATACGTTGAAGCACATGGCCTGCAAGCCCTCGGCAGACTGTGCGGTAAACTCATCGGCAAAGTAGGTCAGCGACAGACCATTCTGATGGAAAGCCATCCAGAAGAAAATGACAACAGCAAACACAAGGCAAAGCGCCACAATGCGCTGCTTGGTTTCCTCCTTAGACAATTCTTCGACAGGAGCAGCATCGACTGCCTTGGCATCCTTTTTCGCACCACCTTCCGTATGACGGAACGTGCTACGGAAGAGGTAATAAATGGCAATAGACAGGATCAGCGAGGCGCAAGCCACAGCAAACGAGAAGTGGTAGGCATCATTCGACGAGTAACCTAACGATGTCTCTGCATATTCCTTAATCTTAATGGCAGCAGTAGGAGCAAACAGTGCACCGATGTTGATTGCCATATAAAAGATGGAAAAACCTGCATCGCGCTTGTCCTTATACTGCGGATCGTTATAGAGGTCGCCCACCATCACCTGCAGGTTTCCTTTAAACAGACCAGTACCAAAACCGATGAGTAGCAGAGCCGCCAGCATCACAACCAATGCCACGCTGTCGCCCCCCAAGGGTACCGACAACAGCAGATAGCCTGCAAACATGATGATAATGCCCGTGGTAACCATCTTACCAAAGCCGAACTTGTCGGCCATCATACCACCGATAAGCGGGAAGAAATACACAAACATGAGAAACGCACTGTAGATAGTGCCTGCCATAGCGGGCGACAATCCGTAGTTGGCTCTCAGGAATAAAGCAAATACGGCCAGCATGGTGTAGTAACCAAAGCGCTCGCCAGTGTTGGCCAATGCCAACGCGAATAGTCCTTTCGGCTGTCCTTCAAACATAGTACTAAATTTTAATTATTATTGATTTTACTTGATTTTGTCATTCTTTGTTCGCACCAGGTCAAATAGGTAGGAGGCCTTGATGACGATTTGACCGAAATTGCTTCGTCCGAAATAGTCACTCTTCGAATTGCCGTAGACATTGCCCAGTCCATAGTAATAGCGACCTTCAATGAGAAAATGGCCCAATTTCCGATGTGAGAACTCCAAACCTATACCTCCAGCTATGCCGTAGTCGAACTTATTCTCAACTGCCATTGTATCCTGGGCTACCACTTGTGAAGTACGTGCTGTCATCGTCTCCTTACCAGACACCACGTTGGTTGACGTCGATTCACCCAGAAACATGCCAATCTGCGGACCAACCTGAAAGAAGAACTGGAAGCCCTTACGCTCACGCCCCCACCCCATACGAGCCATGAGGGGAATCTGCAAATAAGTCATCTTACGCTCATAAGACAATGGATAGAGCTTCTGGGTATCGTCCTTATAGTAAACACGCTGGCGGTCAGCATCTTTGATATCCTCTTTCCATCCTGTCTGAGCTAGATTAACCTCAGCCACAATGGCACAGATGCTATTAAAATACTTCTCGCTGGTATAGCGTAACGTCAAACCGCCCGTCAGTCCACCCAGCATACCCTGCGGTACCTCGGGCATGAACCCCACATTACTCAGCATGTAGCCTGCGCTTCCACCTATGGCAAAGTCAGTACGATAGTCGCCGATCTGCGCCCTTGCAGAGAAAGGTAAAAAGATAAAAAGGTAAAAAGGTAAAAAACATTTTACCACCTTTAAAACCTTACAAAATAATATCGTAATCATTCTCTTTTATTTCTTTACCTTTTTACTTTTTTACCTTTAAAAGTTGATAGTTTCTATTCGCTGATCCTTGGTATAATGCACAAACAGGCGTGCACGGTTCTGCAGACCACCACCACTCAGACGTTCAAAGTGCAAGGGCGTCTGATACGGCGTATAACCTACCATACCTGATGCACCCGTAAAGCTCTTGCCATACATGTGCAATCCTTTAATAAAGAAATAGGCATGATCGAAACCTGTCACGGCAAAACGCTGATGATAGTTCTGCATCTCCTGATGGAAATTCCAACGATATTTCTGCTTGAAACGGGCCGTATTCGACGACACGGGATTCATATAATAAGTAGAAGGGATGCAGACATCGTATTTATAGAAATTATCTAAATGGCGACTGGTGTACATCAGCCATTCAGGATAGCCAAACACGGCGACCTGTATCTGTGGACGCGTCATCACCATGCCATTGATCTTGGCAAAGGCAATGTTCAATTCCTGGGAACGACCAGTGTTCAACACGACAACGTTAGGCTCAGTGGCAGAGAACGATTTCTGGAACATGCCCTCGCTCGAACGAAGATTGGTAATGCTGTATTTCTTACCTTCCATTTCAAGCTTTCTACGCAAAGTTGATGTAAATCCGCCCTTCGTACTGGTGCTATCATTGCAGTCGATAATCACTGTATGATAGTTCTTATAACGGTCGTAATAGAGAGAAGCATAGCTGTCGTTGAGCAGATTGCCGTTCTGATACACCTGAAATAACATGGCATTAGTAAATACCTCTTGCGAATTGATACTAAACGGAATCAGCACGCGGATGTTACGCTCACGAGCAAAATCACCCAACGCTTTGACCTGCTTGGTATATAGTGGACCGATAATCAGGTCACGGTCGGCTGCATGTGGATCTTGCAATATTTCATTGATATCAGTATCCTCTGCCACATTCCATGCACGGACATCGGTCGAAATGCCATTGGCACGCAGACTGTCGCAAGCCATCAGGATACCACGATAGTATTCCACCATACGCTTGCCGTCGCCATTAATGTTATGCAATGGCAACATAATGCCAACACGAATCTCGCGCTGACGCATATCAGTCTCTACCACTTGAGGCTTTGTGGGCATACTGATTTCCTGAGTCGAAGAGGGCGGTGTAGTCTTTGGAACGTCGGAGGGAAAAGGTATCTTGATGTAGTCGCCCTTCTTCAGTTCGTAGCCTGGTGTATTCATCTCAGGGTTGGCATCAATCAGTTCCTGAACGGTAAGACCGTTCTCACGAGCGATGCCAAATATGGTTTCCTTACGCTTCACTTTGTGCAAATCCCTATAATTTTGCACCTGTGCTAAAGCCGTCTCTGCCGTGAAACAGAAAAGCACCAAAAGCATGAAATATCTCAATGTTCGTATCATAAAAACTGTTTATTTTCGATTTTTCGTTGCAAAATTACAAAAAAAGATGCGGAAGTCCGACTTTTTTCGCTAATTTTGCACAAATTTATTATCTCATTATATGAAAAAAGGTATTTTTATAGCAATATTTCTCTTTGGATGGCTCACTCAGAGTGTATGGGCCACCATAAATCCTTCGGCAACATATACCAATAGTAATGGTGAGGAAATTACTGTTTATGCAAAAGATGAGTCAGGTGCGGGAAGTAGTGCGGCAGGCAGTCTGGAAGGCGATGCCCCACTGTTCGTACGTTTTACGGCCAATGCATCAGATTTGGCTGCAGGTTCAACGCTTGAATGGCGTTTCCGTCATTCTGGTGCAGCAGACAGCAACAGCGAGATAACGCGCTATGAGGAGAATCCTGAATTTACCTTTACGGAGTCAGGTCTGACCGTTGCGACGCTCTATGTACGTCTTAACAACGACTTGGTGGATTCTGCATCCATCAATGTGACGATTACCGAGAGTCATCTTGAGATGCCCAATGCCTTTTCGCCCAACGATGACGGACACAATGACATCTATGGGGCAAAAGGGGCATGCCATCCCGAGGCCAGCGGTAAATACAAAAGTATCGTTGAGTTCCACGGCTACATCTTCAACCGTTGGGGACAGAAGCTCTTCGACTGGACGGACATCTCTAAGGGTTGGGACGGTACGTATAATGGTTCCCCTTGTAAGGACGGCGTCTATTTTGTATTGGTAAAAGCCCGTGGTGCCGACGGCAAGGAGTATAATATCCGTCGCGACATTACCCTGATTCGTGACTTTAATGAAGTAACCTCGACTGCAACATCCAACCCATGAGCAACGACAGCAAGATTAATATCTACGGCGCACGGGTTCACAACCTAAAGAACATTGATGTCGAGATACCCCGCCACTCACTGACCGTACTGACGGGGTTGAGCGGATCAGGTAAGTCGAGTTTGGCCTTCGACACCATTTTTGCCGAGGGACAGCGTCGCTATATCGAGACTTTCTCGGCCTATGCACGCAACTTCCTGGGGGGCATGGAGCGTCCTGATGTCGACAAGATTACAGGTCTGTCACCTGTTATCAGTATCGAACAGAAGACCACCAATAAGAATCCGCGTTCTACAGTAGGTACGACCACTGAGATATACGACTATATGCGTCTGCTGTTTGCCCGTGCAGGCAAGGCTTATAGCTATGAGACGGGCGAACCGATGGTAAAATACACCGAGGAGAAGGTTATCAACATGATCCAAAACGACTATGCTGGACGCAAGATTCTGATTCTGGCACCGCTGATACATGGTCGTAAGGGGCACTATCGCGAACTGTTCGAGTCGATGCGCAAGAAAGGCTACCTGCATATCCGTGTCGATGGCGAGGTGCAGGAGATTAAGCAGAGCATGAAGGTGGACCGTTATAAGACTCACGACATCGAAGTCGTCATTGACCGCATAGCTGTAAAGGGTGCCGACGAGCGTCTGAAGAAGACCATCCAAACAGCCATGAAACAAGGCGAAGGCCTCATCATGATTATGGACTACGACACGGGTGTAGTGAAGCATTTTTCCAAGCGACTAATGTGTCCTACTACAGGCATATCTTACAGTGACCCAGCACCTAACACATTTTCATTCAACTCTCCCCAAGGCGCTTGTCCACGTTGTAAGGGTTTGGGTTATATCAACGAGATTGATATGGTCAAAGTCATTCCCAACACCAAGAAAAACATCTACGAAGGTGGTATTGTACCACTGGGGAAATACAAGAATCAGATGATATTCTGGCAGATTGATGCCATCCTGCACAAGTATGAATGTGACTTGAAAACACCTATAGCCGACATCCCAGACGAGTGTATGAACGAGATACTCTACGGTTCGCTGGATAGTGTACGCATTGACAAGGAGTTGGTACATACATCGAGCGATTATTTCGTGGATTACGACGGTGTCATCAAGTATCTGCGCTCTGTGATGGAGAACGACGATACGTCGGCAGGTGCTAAATGGGCCGACCAATTCTTGGCTGAATGCCAATGTCCTGAATGTCATGGTCAGCGCTTGAACCGCGAAGCCCTGTCGTATAAGATATGGGACAAGAACATTGCCGAACTGGCCAATATGGATTTAGGCGAGTTGCGGGAATGGCTAAACACCTGTGAACCCCATTTGGACCACCAACAGCAACAGATTGCCGCAGAGATACTGAAGGAAATCCGCACACGACTGGACTTCCTGTTGGAGGTAGGACTGGACTATCTGGCCCTGAACCGTCAGTCGGCATCATTGTCGGGCGGCGAAAGCCAACGCATTCGTCTGGCCACTCAGATTGGTTCACAACTGGTCAACGTGCTCTATATACTGGATGAACCATCGATTGGTCTGCATCAGCGTGACAACCAACGCCTGATAACTTCACTAAAAGAGTTGCGCGACCTGGGTAATACCGTGATTGTCGTAGAGCACGACGAGGATATGATGCGCCAGTCCGACTATATCGTCGACATCGGACCGCGTGCTGGCCGTAAAGGTGGTGAGGTAGTATTCCAAGGCACTATTGATGAGATGCTGAAGACCGACACCATCACAGCACAATACCTGAACGGCACAATGTGCATTCCTCTACCCGAAAAGCGGCGCAAGGGCAACGGCCATGAACTGGTGCTGCGTGGCTGTACAGGTAATAACCTCAAGGGCGTGACGGCCACATTCCCATTGGGCAAACTCATCGTTGTCACGGGTGTATCGGGTTCCGGCAAATCGACGCTCATCAACGAGACACTCTACCCCATCCTATCGAAACATTTCTACCGTTCTCTGCAACAGCCCATGCCCTACGAGAGCATTGAGGGTCTGGAACATATTGACAAGGTAGTGAACGTTGACCAAAGTCCCATTGGACGTACACCACGTTCCAACCCTGCCACTTATACGGGTGTCTTCTCTGACATCCGTAATCTGTTTGTCAACCTACCCGAGGCACAAATTCGTGGCTACAAACCAGGACGCTTCTCGTTCAACGTGAAAGGTGGACGTTGCGAGACGTGTGGCGGCAATGGCTACAAGACCATTGAAATGAATTTTCTGCCCGATATTCAAGTCCCTTGCGAGGAGTGTCACGGCAAGCGCTACAACCGCGAAACCTTAGAGGTACGTTTCAAGGGCAAGTCGATTGCCGACGTGCTGGACATGACCATCAATCAGGCCTGCGAGTTCTTTGAAAACGTACCCGATATTCTGCGTAAAATCAAGACCATCCAAGATGTGGGCCTTGGCTACATCAAACTAGGTCAGCCCTCTACAACACTTAGCGGTGGTGAGAGCCAACGTGTAAAACTGGCTACCGAACTGTCGAAGAAAGACACGGGTAAGACGCTGTATATTTTGGACGAGCCTACCACGGGTCTGCATTTCGAGGACATCCGCATTCTGATGGATGTGCTACAGCGATTGGTAGACCGAGGCAATACCGTCATCGTCATCGAGCACAATCTGGACGTTATCCGGCTGGCTGACCACATCATCGATATGGGTCCGGAAGGAGGACGTGCCGGAGGAACCATTCTGTCCACTGGCACACCCGAAGAGGTAGCCAAATCAAAGAAAGGCTACACACCACAATTCCTAAAAGAAGCACTCAAGGCAGCCCACTAACGGACTGCCTTGATATTTTGCTTAGTTCTTCACGAGTCTGACTTCGTAAATCTCGCCTATTTGCTTGCGTGGCTTAGCCTGGAACTTGACGCGTACCTGCTTCTTACCCTTCAGCAGTTCAGCGGGGATGGGATATGTCTCGTACTTGAATTCCGAGATACGATACTTGCCCGTATTATTCACCGACGTCACAACCACATCGTCGACAAGTATATCGAACTCGTGACTCTTCCACTCGCCAACACCCCAATACTTCAGGCGAAGGCTCAAGTCGGTCTGACCACCCGTCTGCAACAGATAGCTGAAATAGTGACCATCGCTGGCATCGCGATAGAACACGTCGTTCGTGTTACCAACATTCGAACGGTCGGTCTCCATAAAGTGGTCTGACTCAGGCTGTTGTTCACCAGGCTGCACCTTGTCGACAGTACGGGCCTCCAAAGCCTGACGCTCCTGCTCCTGTTTAGCCAAGTTTTCGAGATAGCCCTTGTAGCTGTTCTCTGAGAGTGCCAGCCAGTACATCATGTAACGCGAGTCATGCAACTCAAAGAACGGCATCAACTCGTTGCGTATCTCGTTCTCCATCCTTGTTGTCAGCGTAAAGTGCAGTGGCTTACCTGCAACAGGCACAAGCTGGTTGGCTATATCCTCCAGATTATTATTAATTAGGATGGGAGCCTGATCGACGGGCAATTTCTTACCCACGGCCAACTGTCCGAAGCGACTGTCGTCGGCTATCAAACGTACCAAATCCTCAGTACCCGTCTTCATGGCCAGCATGATTGGACCATGCATCAGGGCAATATACTGTGGCAGGTTGGGCAGATACTTGATGCTGTTGTGCATCGGGAACGTCAGTTCCACGACGTCGCCCTTCTTCCACTTGCGGCTAATAGCCACATAGCTGGACGGACCGGTAACAATGTTAACAGGTTCACCGTTCACCTTTACCGTGAACTGTCTGGGCTTAACCCAACCTGGATAACGCACCTGTAACGTAAACTGTCCCTTACCCTGGGCAATGGTAATCTTACTTGTCTCGGCGTATGGGAACTGCGTTTCCTGACGCACCACAACGCCACGTTCTTTCCAGTTCAGCTCGGTAGATGCAAACAGGTTCACAAACAGGTTGTCGCCCTTATGGGTGTAGACAAACTGACCGTACTTGCCGTGATTCTCCATACCTGTACCTACGCAGCACCACATGGCTTCGTTAGGTGCAGAATAGTTACGATAGTGGCGAGGACGAACTGAGGTGAAATACACGTAGCCACCATGCTCAGGATGCTGGCTCGACAGGATATGATTGAACGTAGCCAATTCATAGAAGTCGGCATAGCGAGCCTCTGGATTACGACGGTGCAATTCCTCAGACAGTTTCAGCATATTGTTGGTATTACAAGTCTCAGGACCATCGATGTCGGTCACGAAGTCCTGGCATGCCTCCTTGCTGGGGAAGTGTTCACGACGTGAATTACCACCAAAGGCCAATGTGCGTTCACCTGTTACAATGTCCCAGAAATAGGCTGCAGCAGTATGATAAGCCTCGTCACCTGACAGTTCGCTGATACGTTCGAAGCCCACCACTTTAGGCACCTGCGTGTTGGCATGCATGTTGTCCAGACAGTCCTGACGCTGCGATAGGGGCAGCAACAGGCGACGGTGCGAGAAACGCTTGGCAACGTCCAGATACTTCTTGTCGCCCGTCATAGCATAGGCATCAGCCAGCACCTCGTTCATGCCGCCATGCTCGGTATGCAGCGTGCGCTCCACCTGTTCGTCGGTCAGTCCGCTGGTCAGGTCGATGGCCCAGTCGCAGAAGCCCAGGAACAGCTTCTTGGCCTGCTCATTACCACAGTACACCCAGCAGTCGCGCAGACCGGCATACATCTTATGCAGATTATAGTAAGGTACCCATGCTCCAGAATAGGGACCAAAATTGCCCTTCTTATAGGCCGACCAGATGCGGTCTGAGCCTGGCACACCGCCAACATAGCCCTTACCCCACTCCGGATGATTTTTGGCATTGGCATCGGCACAACGCTGCAGTTCGCTAATCCAGTACTCCATGCGCTCACGACACGCCTCCGAACCTGTAGCGGCATTGATGGCCATTGCTGTCAGATAGTGGCCACCAACGTGTCCATCCAATCCGTCCCAGTTAGGGTACGACTTGCCCTTTGGTGTCAGTCCGGCTTCCTTCAGGTATGGTGCCAGCAAGCGGTCGTTGTCGTACTTCAGCAGCACCTGTATGTTCAGGTCGCGTGCCTTCTTCAGCGGACCGTCCAACAAGGTGACGTCACCAAGTGGAAACTCGTCGGCATAGAGCCGATCCTGTGCCTGGATGCTGCCAGCCATAAGGAGCATCGCCAGAGTAAAGGATGTCTTTCCTATACTTATCAAAAAATTTCTCATAATTCGTGAATAGTTAAATGATTGGCAAAAGTACACATTATTTTCGACATTCTTGATGGCCGAGTGCTTAAAGATTGTTAAGAATCAAAGAATTAATCGAAAATGTTTCGTATCTTTGTACCAACAAATAACCATTTCTTATCAAAAAAACAATTATGTTAGTACTTGGAATCATTATCGTCGTGGCAGTTATCGCCATTGGTTACTTCATCAGCACCCAGCGCTCGCTGGTCAGTCTCGATGAAATGTGTAAGAATGCCCTGAGCCAGATTGAGGTTCAGCTCAATTCCCGTTTCGACGCTGTGGTGGCACTGGCTAAGACTGCTGCCAAGTATGCTGAGCACGAGTCTGAGACCATTATCAAGACTGTCGAGGCCCGTGGTGGACACATGCCTTCTGCTGGTGCTACACCCGAAGCCATCAACCAACAGAGCGACCTGCTCTCACAGATGATGGGCAAGTTGAACGTTGTCTTCGAACGCTATCCCGAACTGAAGGCCAGCGACCTTTATATCGAGGCTCAACAAGGAGAGAAGCAATATGAGGAGAATGTCCGCATTTCGCGCATGGTCTACAACGACACGGCTACGAAAATGAACCGTTTGGTGCGCCAGTGGCCCTCCAGCATCGTTGCATCGACGCTGAACTTCACCGTCAAGGAGTATCTGAAGATTGACGATGCACAGAAGAAAAACTACCCCGACCTCGATGAAGCATTCAAAAAGTAAATTTGGCTCTTGGCTGTTAGCTATTGGCTTTTGGCTGATAGCAACAGGTGCTACATCCCGCCCTTTTCTTCACGACTTGAACATCCGCGTGGTGCTGAGCCATAACGGCGATGCGCAGATTACGGAGACGCGTCTGATGGACATTGACAGCGAGGGTACCGAGTGCTATATCGGCCTGGCCAACATGGGCCAAAGCATTGTCGGCAACCTGAAGGTCAAGGACGAGACAGGGCGCGAATATACCTGCGTCGACGACTGGGACATTGACCAGAGCCGACAATGGAAGGCTGGCAAGTGTGGCATCATCGAGAAGCGCAACGGCTACGAGCTTTGCTGGGGACTTGGCGATGAAGGTCACCGAACCTATACCACCACATATACGATTACCAGTCTGGTACATGCCTACCCTGATGCCGACGCTATCCGCCACGTCTTCCTCGACGAGGCTGTCAGACCCAAGCCAGCCCATGTTCGCATGACCATCGTGACTGCCGACGGCACACCTATTTCTCCCGACAGTTGTGGCATCTGGGGATTCCGTTTCCAGGGCGAGTTGTGGTTCGAGGGCGACAGCATCGTGGTGGAGAGTACCGAGGCCTTCGAGGACCGTAGCGCCCTTTACGTGATGGTCAGGTTCCCCAAAGGCATGTTCGAACCCACTATTCAGGAGGACGACACCTTCGAGCACAAGCAGCAGCTGGCCTTCGAGGGCAGCGACTACGTGGGTGACGACGACGAGGAGATATCAACGTTCGAAACCATCTTAGGCATCATTGTAGGCATGGTGATGTGGATATTACCCATATTCTGCGGCATTGCCTACCTTTGGTATGTCTGGCGTGCCCGTCGTCGTGTCAACAAGGATTTGCTGTGGTATCGCGACATTCCGCTCAACGGCAACATGCAGCAGGCTAACGACATCCTGAATGCCTACCGCTATTATGGTACCGACTATAACAACCTGCTGTCGGCCTGCATCCTGAAGCTCATTGACCTGGGTGCCATCAGCATCAAGCCCGTCCAGAACAAGAAGGGAAAGATGGTCAACAGTTTCGTCATCAACGAGTTCCAAGATGCCCGCAACCAACCCCTGCTGTTGCGCAAGCTGCACACCATTTTCAAGGTTGCTGCCGGCGACGACACCGTGTTGGAGCCCAAGGAACTGAAGGCCTATATGAAGAACACCAGCAACGAAAGTGTCACCGACTCGTTTATCAACACGCTGCACACCAAGACTGCCCTGTCCAGCTACAAGGACCGTCAGGACGAAGTGCGCCAGGTGTTCGGTCTGCGCAAGTTCCTCAAGGAGTTTACCCTACTCGACGAGCGTGGCGTCAACGAGGTGAAGCTATGGAAGGACTACATGATCTATGCTACCCTCTTCGGTATAGCAGACCAGGTGATCAAGGACATGAAGAAGATTAATCCCGAATTCTTCAATATGGACCGCGTGGCTGCACAGATGGCCGACGACATGACGCTGCCGACTATCAACAGTGCCCTGCGCTCCAGCTATACGCGTGCATATATGAACAAGGTGAACCGCGAACAACGTGCCTCAGGTCATGGTGGTCACTCGTCGTGGGGCGGTGGCGGAGGCGGCTTCTCCGGTGGCGGAGGCGGTGGCGGTGTCCGCTAATCAATTCTCAGGAGTGGCCTGCGGGTCGCTCCTTTTTATTTTCCAGCCAATAGCCGCGATGAAGATGCTCATCAGCGGACTCAGATAGTTGAAGAAGCAGAAAGGCAGATAGGTCAAGGTTGGAACACCCAATACGGTCGACTGCGTCATGCCGCACGTGTTCCAAGGTATCAGCACCGACGTCACGGTGGCAGCGTCTTCGGTAGTACGGCTCAGCAGGCGCGCCTCGTAGCCCTGCTTGCGGAACACATTCTTAAACATATCGGCATTCAGCACGATTGAGATGTACTGGTCGCCCGTGGTAATATTCAGGAAAATACCTGTTGCCACCGACGAACCGACCAGGCTGACACGGTTACGCAACCAACGGATAATGACGCCCGTAATGCTGTCAATCATACCGCTGGCCACAAGCGATGCGCCGAAGCACATGGCACAAAGTATCAGCCAGATGGTGTTCAGCATGCCCGCCATACCGCTGGTCGACACCAACTCATTCAGCGAGGCATTGCCCGTATCAATAGCCGTAGAACCATAGAACGTAATGGCCACTCCGCGTATCAAAGACTCTGTGGAAACCTGCGTCATGCCTGCTACCTGACAGAGAATGTGGGGCTGCAGTATCAGCGCCAGCACACCTGCCATCAGCGACGATACGAACAATACTATCAGCGACGGCACCTTGCGGGCTATCATCAGTCCCGTCAATACGGGTACTACCAGTGTCCACAGCGATATATTAAATGTGTGCGACAGTCCCTGCGTGTATTCTTCGACATGGGCCACAGCTTCCATTTCACCATCCAGTCCGGCCACCAGAAAGATGATGATAGTGATGATGAACGTGGGACCGGTGGTAAACATCATGTAGCGGATGTGCGTAAACAAGTCGACACCGGCAGCCGACGAGGCCAGAATGGTTGTATCGCTCAGTGGCGACATCTTATCGCCGAAATACGCGCCAGAGATAATAGCACCTGCCGTCCAAGCCTCCGAGACGCCCAGCGCATGACCAATGCCCAGCAAGGCCACACCAATGGTGGCAATGGTAGTCCACGACGAGCCCGACAACAGCGAGATGAAGGCACAAATAACGCACGACGACACCAGGAAAAACTGGGGCGACATAATCTGCACGCCATAGTAAATCAGTGTCGGCACGATGCCGCTAATCATCCATGAACCCGACAGCATACCGACACAGAGCAGAATCAGCAACGTGGCACTCACACCACCCAGCGTCTTCTTAATCTGCTGCTCGAACGTGTCCCAAGGCACCTTGTAGAGGGCCATCGACAGGCACACACATACCGCCATACCCATCAGCAGGGCTATCTGGCTGCCACCGGTCAGCGAGTCGCTGCCAAACAGCATGATAACCACGCTCAGAAATCCTATCAGCACCACCACTGGGATGATGGCTATGAGCGGATGCGGCAGTATTTTCCCGTCACGTTCAGTCATCTTTATGCTTTATTCCTCCACTTCCTCGTCGTCGTCAGAGTAGCCGTCGTACACGTTCTGCATCCATTGGAACAAGGCGCCGAAGGGATAGACGTTAGCATCAATCCAGTTATGAATCTTCCACGCACCATTCTCCAGATACAGCTCCAGCTCCATGTAGCCCCTGCTGTCGCAACTATCCTTCAGCCACACCTCAGCCTGAGCCTGCTCCCTCGACAGCAGCTCGGCCTTCAGTGAGTCCACAATAATAGGTGTTGCGATGCCTGCCGTCCAGTGGTGACCCTCGTCACCCTCAAACATCACCTCACCCTTCTGTATCTTTTTCTCCAAATTGTCCTTGAGTTCCAGATAATCCTTCGAACAATACTTACTGTCCAGCAAACCAATGTCAATACCATCATTGGCCGCCATTGTGTTCACATCGTCAAAACAGGCACGAATCTGCTTCTCAACAGCCTGTTCCGTCGACATATTGGGTCCCTTAGCCTTTGGCCGCGATTCCGGGACCTCAGAAGCCTGAACCGGCTTGACCAGCGTATCTACCGGAGTGGCAGCCATCTCCGCATCATCCCCCTGAACCTTATTGCTATTACACGCCACCATCACCATGGCAACAGCTACGAAAACAAACTTTTTTACCATCATTTCCTTACATTTTCTAAAATTGAGCGCAAAGATAATGAAAACCAAGCGAATCACAAAGAAAAAAATCATTTTTCTTTTATTTTCTAAGTGCTTCTTATTCTATGCTAAGAGTTGACTTATATCCATACCAATTAACATGCCTTTCTCGCTCCATAAAGCCATGTTATTACCCAATACTGGCATGTTATTTCCGGATAACGCCATGTTGTCATAGCTCCGTCATCCAATTTCCGTGCAGAAAATTTGGAAGTGTCAGGAAAAGTGCTTATATTTGCAGTCGATACGTGGAGAAAATCGCGACACAGTAATAAAAACAAGAATGAAATTATGGCATCAACTGTATTAAATGAAGCACAATTGGAATTGTTGAGGATGGTCTCTGTCTTTAATACCCCAGAGGCCGTTTCAGACTTGAAACAGGCCATTTCCAACTATTTTGCTCAAAAGGCAGAAGAGGAAATCGACAGGCTGTGGGAGGACGGCACCTTGACCGAAGCAAAGGTCGAAGGTTTCCGTTCACTTCATGAGCGCACGCCGTACAAATAATCCCCTGTTAGGTATGGATAACGTCGTCATTGACACAAACAGCTTGATTATGGCAATATCATCGAGAAGCGCCTACCATAAAATATGGCAATCGTTCCTCGCTGGTGACTATTGTCTTTGTATTTCAAACGATATTCTTGAAGAATATACGGAAGTTATAGTACGTAATATCAGTGTTAATGCAGCCCGATATGTCATCTATACTATTATGGAGCGCAAGAATGTCAGACTGATATCGCCTTCATATAAGTGGAATCTTATTACAGCCGACCCAGATGACAACAAGTTTGTTGACTGTGCCGTTGCTGCCAATGCGAAATTCATTGTGACAGAAGACCATCATTTCAATGTACTTAAAGAAATTGATTTCCCGTCAGTTGATGTAATAAACATCGACGATTTTCTAAAAGAAGTCCTGGCGAGATACTCATAATTGTTGAACCCTTAAAACTGTAGATGCCTATGGGCTGAGAAAGTCCTTAGGCACTAATAATCGCTGTCCCCTTCATAACGCAGCTAGTAATTACAATAACTACGCTTCCTGCTGCAATAGAAAGCGTAGTTATGAAAATTATAAGCGTAGTAGCTGGAATTACTAGCGCAGTAATTGACAATGTCAGCAGACGGATTGAGGGTTAAGAGTGGATCATCGGAATCTCGCTGTTCTTTTGAATAAATAACATCGTTTTTTAAAACTCAAAGCCAAATCTTGTTACCAAACCGTTTGCATTCTTTGAGCCATCAATTAAGCTGTTTGACCTTTGATATTCATTTCCAAACTAAATGTAAATGCCGTATTGATTTTAGTACCTAATCGACAACCAAATGATGGAGAGAAATAGAACCCTTCAATATCAGAGATTGAGTAACCTGCCTTTACATCCAAAAACAGACTTTTATTATTAACACGAATCGTAACATTTGTACCCAAGTAACATTTCGGACAACTTTTTAGCCTGTTTCCGCTATTTGTCCGAAAATGGGGCGTCTGTCCATACAAGTTGGAGAAGAATCTGAGTTTTTTCTTGGAATCGGAAGAAAAACATCATA
>JAFVHO010000066.1 GCA_017474485.1 Prevotella sp. | reverse complement strand
GCGGTGTGCTCGCAAGTCGCGGATGGCTTTTCTCAATGCCCATAGTTGCGGATAGTCAGGGTGTGCCTCAAAGCGTCGTTCGTAGGTAAATGAGAGCATCTTGTCATTGACGCGAGTCGGATTGCCTATTCTTAATACGTTAATACCTCTATCGACCAGTTTTTCGCTAATCCAATCGACAGCCATATTGCTCTGAGCGCATACCAATACCTGATTTTCGCGCATCAGTGCTTCTCGGATAGCCTCGACCAGTGTCGTGGTCTTGCCTGTCCCTGGCGGACCATGAACGATGGCGACATCCTTGGCGCGCAACACTTGGTTGACAGCCTCCTCTTGTGTGGCATTGAGGTAGGGGAAATGCATGGAAGGAAATACATAGGTTTCCGGTTTTTGCCTGCTGTAGAACAAATCGCGCAGGTAGCCCAGACGTCCTTTGCCTTTGATAGCTCTGTCCAATGCTTCCATCATCATCCGGTAACTGGTCTCGTCAAAAGAGAGTTGAATGCCTAAATTCTCAGCACTTTGCAGGTCGATAATCGGTGAACCGTCAGGTACGGTTACTACCATGCGGTCGCCATCCACGTAACTTACAGTGCCGGAAATGCGGAAATAGGTAATGCTGTCTTGGTTGGTTTTGCCAACCAAATCAGAGTGGCAAGTAAAGAACATCACGGGCCTACCAAACTCGAAGTTATGTTCTATGTCCTGGTCGGCTGTGCGATGTACCTCGATGGCCAGCTGGTTCAGTGAGTTATAGTAGCTCTTGCCCGTCTTAATGGGCCACCATGCATCGCCACGTTTCACATTACGTGCCATACCCGTCTGCTCTGTCTGCTGACGGAAAGCCTCCTTTTCCGTACTATACTCCAACTGTAACAGCAGCCTTTGCTGCTGCAACTGTTGAACAGCCGATGCATTGGTAATCATAATTCTCAATTCTCAACTCTTAACTCTTAATTCTTAACTCTTAATTCTTAATTTTTTATACTATCGGCAGTGAGATACCGTTTATTTTCTGATAAACATCGAGGGCATAGACATCGGTCATACCTGCTATATAGTCTATAACAGCCATGATACGGGTCTCCAGATTATCAGCATTGATATCATACTGACTTGAAACACGGTCTATCAGTTGCTGGGAATAGTAACGTTCAGGGTGCATGACGGCCTCAGTCATCTGTTCCATGAGGGTGGCCATGATTTTATAACCAGACAGTTCTACGTCAAGCACAGGACGGCTACGGTAGATACGCTGTACACTTAGTTTGGCGCAACGTTCGTAGGCATCATGCTGTAGCGGGCTGATGTGGTCGATGAGAGACCCTTCGAAGGTGCCATTTAGAATCTCGTCCTCGTGTTCAACGAAAGCATTAACGCATTCGTTCTCTAACTTGCCAATCACACAGGCACGCATATAAACCACCTTTTCGTTGGGGTCTTCCAGTTCTTCGTCGTGGATGCGACGCAGTATTTTCTGCTGGATGTCTTCATCAAAGAATCCCAGTAGAAGACTTTCCGTTTCGTCATAGCTCAGGATTTTCAGTTTATGGGCATCTTCCAGATCCATAATCTCATAGCAGATGTCATCGGCAGCCTCTACCAGGTAGACCAATGGATGACGGGCATAGCGCAGGGGCTCGCCAGGTTCTGATTTGCAAATAATCCCCATTTCATCGGCAATACGTTGGAAGTATTCCTGTTCGCTTTGAAAGAAGCCGAACTTCTTTTTCTTGCCCGATACCGATGAGGCATAAGGATATTTAACGATGCTGGCCAACGTCGAGTAGGTCATCACAAAGCCGCCAGCGCGACGCCCCTTGAATTGGTGGGTCAGCAAACGGAAGGCATTGGCATTACCTTCAAAGTGGGTAATGTCATCCCAGAATGCCGATGAAACGGATGGTTTTAGCTCTTTTCCTGCTCCTTCCGTAAAGAAGGTTTGGATGGCTTTTTCACCAGAATGGCCGAAGGGTGGATTGCCCAAGTCGTGAGCGAGACAGGCCGTAGAGACAATCTGTCCGATCTGTTCGAACATGGTGCCATGCAATTCGGGGCGCTTCTCGTTGATGATACGTTGTGACACGTCGTTACCCAACGACATGCCGACACTCGACACCTCCAATGAGTGTGTGAGACGATTATGTACAAACACGGAGCCCGGTAGCGGGAAAACCTGTGTCTTGTTTTGTAGCCGGCGAAAGGGTGCCGAAAAAATCAGACGGTCGTAGTCGCGTTTGAATTCCGTACGATCGTCGTGACGCTCTGTATGGCGGTGTTCCTGCCCTAAGCGTTTATTCGATATGAGTTGCTTCCAGTCCATAACGAGTGCAAAATTACATCTTTTTCAGTTAAAAAGCGACATTTTCTTCAGAAAATGATGGCTATTTGCAAAGAAATGACTACTTTTGCACATTATTTATAATAGAATCGTTTCGAAATGATAAAAATCAAAGTCGTCAACAGTGGGCACCAACAGTTGCCCGCATATGCTACGCCACAGAGTGCTGGCATGGATTTGCGTGCCAATCTAAGTGAACCCATTACGTTGCACCCTATGGAGCGAAGACTCATTCCAACGGGTCTGCACATTGCATTGCCTGAAGGCTATGAGGCACAGGTACGTCCACGTAGTGGACTGGCGCTAAAACATGGTTTGACAGTGCTGAATACGCCAGGTACCATTGATGCCGACTATCGTGGTGAGATTGGTGTGGTGTTGATTAACCTGTCGCAGGAAGATTTCGTTGTCAATGACGGTGAACGCATCGCCCAGATGGTTATAGCCCGTTGTGAACAAGGTGATCTTATCAGTGTTGATGTGCTTGACGAGACGGAGCGTGGTGAAGGTGGTTACGGACATACAGGTGTAAAGTGATTAAAATAAGGTACATATTGCTTTTATTGGCAACATGGGTTGCTTTATCGGTAGTGGCGCAGGATGAGCAGCGTCGCTATGATGCTTTTTTCTTGGAGGCGATCTGTCAGCAAGAAAAAGGTAATCATGATGCAGCCTTTGATTTGCTGACCCATTGTGTGGAGATCGACTCTACGCGCTCTGAGGCTTTTTACTATCTGGCACGATACTATGATTTTCTGAAAGATAAGGATAAGGCGTTGGCATATTCGGAGAAGGCTATACAGCTGGAACCGGATAATGAAACCTATTTGGAGACGTTGGCCAATACCTATATTTCACGGAGGAAGTACGAAGGGGCTATTGATGTCATGGAGCGTATCTATGATATGAACCGTGACCGTGAGGATGTGCTGTCGATGTTGGTACAACTCTATGAACAACAAAAGGACTACGAAGGTGCCATCCGTACCCTGTCGCGACTGGAGACATTGGAAGGAAAGAGTGAACGCCTGTCTATGGCTAAGAGTGAGTTGTACACACAGAAAGGTGACAAGAAGGCTGCTATCAGTGAGATGAAGCAATTGGCTGATCAGTATCCCAACGACTTGAACTATCGCTGTCTGTATGGTACGACGCTCTATCTGAACGGACAGCAGAAAAAGGCGCTGGCTATCTATAACGAAGTGCTGAAGAAGGATCCTGACAGCCGAAGCGCCCAAATGGCCATGCTGTCGCATTATAACGAGATCAATGACTCTGTGCAGGCCCATGTGTGGTTGGAGCGTATGCTGATGAACAAGAATGCGACGACACAGGACCGCGTCCTGCTGTTGCGTCAGGTCATTGGCGAGAGTGAACGTAGTGGGGGCGACTCCACGCAGGTGCTCCGTATGTTCCGCCGTGTGCTGGACACGCCACAGGCTGATGCTGACCTGGCCATTTTTTGTGCCACGTATATGAACCTGAAGAAGATGCCTTCCGACAGTATCAGTCCCGTATTGGAGCATGCCTTGGCTTTGGAGCCCACCAATGCTGCCGCCCGTCTGCAACTGGTCGGCTATGCTTGGGAGGCTGGCAATCGTGACCGAGTGATATCGCTTTGTCAGGATGCCCGTCAGTATAACCCAGACGAGATGGCGTTCTACTATTATCAGGGCATTGCCTATTATCAAAAGGATCAGTTGGACCAGGCGCTGAATGCTTTCCAGAATGGTATTGGTGTCATTACGGCACAGAGCGATCCGTCTATCGTCAGCGACTTTTATGCGGTGATGGGTGACATCCTGCATCAGAAGGGAAAGACGCAAGAGGCCTTTGTAGCTTACGATTCTTGTCTGGTTTGGAAGGATGACAACATCGGTTGTCTGAACAACTATGCCTACTACCTCAGTGAGTTGGGCGAACAGCTTGACAAAGCCGAACGGATGTCGTATCGTACCATCAAGGCCGAGCCTAAGAATGCCACCTATTTGGACACGTATGCCTGGATACTGTTTATGCAACAACGTTATAGCGAGGCCAAGATATACATTGACCAGACTTTGCAATACGACAAAGACACATCGGCAGTACTTTTGGAACATGCTGGCGACATCTATTATCAGGCAGGTGATGCCACGCAGGCACTGGTTTACTGGCAACAGGCACTGGAACGAGTTGAGAAGGAAGACGACCCCAAGAACGACCGTCGTCCGATATTAATACGAAAAATAAAACTAAAAAAATATTTGAAAGAATGAAATCATTACGTATCATGAAGTTGGCAGCAGCATCCATGGCCATGGCTATGGTGGCAAGCTGTGGTTCTACGCGTAAGGTTGTCAACGAGACGCCTAACGCTCAGGCAGTGGTGCAGAAGCAGGAATTCCTGCAGAAGGTAAGCGACAATGCTCAGCATGCTCGGTTTGTCACTTCAAAGGTGAAGTTCTCGGTAGAAGTGGGTTCCCAGCAATTGACGCTCACAGGTAATCTGAAGATGAAGCGCGATGATGTCATCCGTTTGCAACTGATGGCTTTCGGTTTCGTGGAGGCAGGTCGTCTGGAGTTCACCAAGGACTATGTGCTGGTGATGGACCGTATTAACAAGCAGTATCTGAGAGTGCCTTATCAGCAGTTGGATTTTATGCGTAATAGCGGGCTTGACTTCTATGCCTTGCAGGCCTTGTTCTGGAATGAACTGTTCCAGCCCGGTAAGACCCGTATGACTGACGAGATGCTGAAGAGCTATACCACCGATCTGGAAGCAGAGGATGCCGTTATCTCGATGGAAAGTGGCAAATTGTCATATCGCTGGCTGGCCGATAAGAGTGCTGCTTTGGTCAAGATGGCCAATATCCTGTATAAGGACAGGTACCGTGGTAACTATCAGTTGAATTGGGATTATCAGGACTTCAAGCAGAATGGCCGCAAGAAGTTCCCCATGGACCATAAGGTTAAGTTCACGACACCCGATAAGGAAGTGAAGTTCGAGATGATACTCAACTATATGGGTGCTGATGAGGATTGGGAACCGCGTACAGAGGTGTCTGGTAAGTATCGTCAGGTGTCTGTTGACGAGATTCTACGTCGTTTCATGGCACTCTAGAAGAGATTGAGAGATTGAGAAAATGAGAAATGATAAGAAATTGAGATATTTGGGGATTGAGAGAATGAGAAATTGGTGCTGGCGTCGACTTTTGCTGACGTTAGTCCTAATCTCTCATTTCCTCATTTTCTCATTTCCTCAATCTCAAAATAAGCGGACTACTAAGCAGCCTGCCAAAAAGACGGTGAAAGCTAAAAGCCAGAAGCAAAAGGTTAAAAGCAAAAATACCACAACATCGGTTCAGGCTTTAGAAAAGCAGCGCCAGCAGATTCAGCAGCAAATCAAGGAACAGGAGCGTCGCCTGCGCAATAATGAGCAGGACGTCAAGAAACGTCTGCACAACCTGATGGCTCTGAACACTGAGATTGAGGGTAAGCGTCGTACGATTGATACCATCAGGAAAGACATCTCCTCACTGGATATTGAGATAGAGATGCTGCTTGGACAGTTTGACTTGTTGCAAGAGAAGCTTGAGAAGACCAAGAAGAACTATGTCAAATCGATGCGCTACATGCATCGTAACCGCTCAGCTCAGAACCAGCTGATGTTCATCTTCAGTGCCGACAACTTGACACAACTGGTGCGTCGTCTGCGTTTTATGCGTGAATACGCTTCCTACCAGCGTGTACAAGGAGAACGTGTAAAGGCTGAAGAGGAAGAGGTGAACCGTAAGTTTCAAGAGATTGCCAATGCTCAGCAACATAAGCAGGTGTTGTTGACGCGTGGTGAACAGGAACGGCAATCGCTGGAGGGTAAGCAGATTGAGCAGAAGCAGGTGGTTCAAACCCTGCAGAAAGAACAAAAGACCATCCAAGGTATTATAGCCCAACAGAAAAAGAAGGATGCTGCGCTGAATGCCCAGATTGATCGTTTGATTGCCGAGGAGGTGGCCCGCCAGAAGGCACGTGCCGCTGCTGAAGCTAAGAAACGTGCAGAGGCTGAGGCAGCCAAGAAGCGTGCTGCTGAACTGGCTCGTAAAAAGGCTGCTGCCGAGGCCGCAGCGCGTGAGAATGCCCGTCGTATTGCAGAAGCCAAGGAACGTGAGGAGCGTGCCAAACAGGAGGCAATGGCTGCCAAGAACAAACAAGCCCGTGAGGCTGCTGAACGCAAGGCTCGTGAGGCTGAAGAGGCTCGTCTGGCTGCCGAGAAGAAAGCGGATGCTGAGGCTCGCGAACATGCCAAGGAGGTGGCCACAGCCCGTAAGGAAGCTGAGGCTGTGCTAAATGCACCTACCGAGGATATGCGTATCAGTGGCAGCTTCGAGAGTAATCGTGGTCGTTTACCCATCCCCATTACTGGCGGCTATCGTATCGTAAGCCATTTTGGCCAGTATAATGTGGAGGGCTTGCGTAATGTGACACTTGACAACAAGGGTATCAACATCCAAGGTAGCCCAGGTGCTCAGGCCCGTAGCATATTCGATGGCGAGGTCAGTGCAGTGTTCAG
>JAFVHO010000065.1 GCA_017474485.1 Prevotella sp. | reverse complement strand
TGGGCAGACTGTAGCCTTTACGGCCCTCTTTCGATAGTTCGAAAATCAAATTACCATATAATTTATTATTCATAAGGCTGCAATCTTTACGAAGTTATCAATTTCTTCTTTCGTACGCTTCTCGGTAACGGCAATGATAAGGCCGTCCTCCATCCTGATGCCACCTAAGATTCCTGCATCAATAAAACGCTGGAAGAGGGTATCGATATCGCCATCGTACTTCACATAGAACTCATTGAAGAAAGGCTGGTCGAATACCAGATGGAAACGTCCCGTATTCTTGAGCTCATCCCAGAGATAGTGAGCACCAGCGTATGACAGCTGGGCAGCCTCCTTCAGCCCCTGCTTACCCATCAACGAACAATAGATGGTGGCAAAGAGTGCCATCAACGACTGATTGCTACAAATGTTCGAGGTAGCCTTCTGACGACGGATATGTTGTTCACGAGCCTGCAATGTGAGTACAAAGGCACGCTGGTCGCGATTATCCTTTGTCATGCCGACAATACGACCAGGCATCTTACGAATCAGTTTCTCCGTGCAACACATATAGCCGACGTAAGGACCTCCAAACTGCATGGGGATACCCAAGCTCTGTCCATCGCCCACTGCGATATCAGCACCCCACTCGCCTGGTGTCTTCAATACGGCAAGGTCGGCTGCCACACAATTCATCATGAAGAGTGCCTTCTGTTCATGACAAGCCTCAGCAAAGCCAGTATAATCTTCAACGATACCAAACGAATTGGGCTGTTGCACCATCATGCCTGCCACATCACCCTTGGCCAATTCTGCCTTGAGTTCCTCCAAATCGGTTACACCATCCTTGATATGCAAAGCAAAGAGTTCGATGCCCTGATGATGGGCATAACGGGTCATCACCTTGACAGTCAGCGGATTCATTGTACCAGCTATCAGCACACGACGCGCCTTCTTGCTAGCAGCCACAGCCATCATCATCGCCTCGGCAGCAGCGGTAGTGCCATCGTACATCGAGGCATTCGAAATGTCCATACCCGTGAGTTCAGCCATCATCGACTGGTACTCAAAGATATAATGGAGCGTACCCTGCGAAATCTCAGCCTGATATGGCGTGTAGGAAGTCAGGAACTCAGAACGCTGCAACAATTGCGGAATGACCGATGGCGTATAGTGGTCGTAAACACCCATACCGGCAAAGCACGTCAACTGTTTATTCAGAGAACCGAGTTTCTCGAAAAGCTGACGTACCTCCATTTCGCTCATCTCCGAGGGAATCTTATAATCCCCCCGGAAACGGATGCTCTCAGGTATCTGACTGTATAAAGCGTCGAGAGAAGCGACGCCCACTTTTTCAAGCATAGCCTTCAGATCGTCCTGAGTATGCGGAAAATATTTATAATCCATAACCTGATATTTTATTGCAACGGACTACAGGACTAACACGACTATTTATAAGATTCTCAAAAAAAAGTCCTTAAGTCCTGTAGTCCGTTGCTAAAAATTACTTCTCACAGAACGTAGCGTATGCCTTGGCGTCCATCAAATCATCAAGTTCACTTTTATCGCTGATTTTCACCTTGATAATCCAGTTCTCATAAGCATCCTGATTGACGAGTTCAGGCTGGTCTTCCAAAGCCTCGTTGACCTCGACAACGACACCTGTGATAGGCGACATCAAGTCACTGGCAGCCTTGACACTTTCTACAGCGCCAAACTCCTCGCCAGCCGAAACCTCATCATCTACTTCAGGCATATCAACATATACCACATTGCCCAATGCATTCTGAGCATAATCCGTAATACCAATGAAACCGAAGTCACCTTCAACACGTACATACTCGTGCGACTCACTGTAGTAGAGTCCTTCTAATACTTTTGCCATAGTAATTATTTTTTATAGTTTTTATGATAGAATTGTTTCTTGACTACTTTTCCTGGGAATACCTTTTTGCGAATCTGAATCTGCACCTCGGTATCCAACTTAGCGTAGGGTGTATCGACAAGAGCCATACAAACGCTCTTATCGGTAGAGATCGTATGGTAACCTGTCGTTACTTCGCCAATAGGCGCACCTGCCATATTCAGCACCGTATAGCCGTGACGTGGTATAGCCTTGTCGGCCAGTTCTATACCCACAATCTTCTTGGCTGGTCCATCGGCTTTCTGTTGAGCCAAAGCTTCCTTACCAATGAATTCGTCTTTGTCTAATTTCACAAAGATACCCAAGCCTGCCATGATAGGCGTAATGTCTGCTGAGAGCTCATCGCCATAGAGAGGCAGTCCCACCTCAAAGCGTAGCGTATCGCGACAACCCAAGCCACAGGGTTTGCAACGTCCAGAAGCCATCAGTTTGTCCCAGCACTCATTAATATAAATAGGTGTAGCATAAATTTCGAAACCATCCTCACCGGTGTAACCAGTACGTGAGACTATCACATCTCCCATTTCCATGAATGTATAGAACGCCAGGTCTGATCCGTCTATACCCAGCACTTCCCTCATCACCTGCTCAGAGTCAGGTCCTTGAATAGCCAGTTCACCATACCTATCGCTCTGGTGTTCCAACTGCACATCGTATCCCTTGGTCTGTTCCTGTATCCAAGCCCAGTCCTTATCGATGTTGGCTGCGTTGATGACTAAGAAGAAACGCTGGTCAGCCACTTTATACACCAGCAGGTCGTCCACTACACCACCATCCTCATAGCACATCATGCCATAGAGGATTTTGCCGATGGGCATGCCTACCACATTGTTCGTAAAGATGTGATTGACGTAACGTTCAGCATCATGGCCGGTAATCAGCACTTCACCCATGTGGCTGACGTCGAAAACGCCACAAGCTGTACGTACGGCTTGATGCTCGTCCACAATACCAGAATACTGAATGGGCATGTCGAAGCCACCGAAGGGTGACATCAAAGCCCCCAAAGCCACGTGTTTGTCATAGAGACAGGTCTTTTTGTTTTCCATTTGTACTGTTATTTATAGTTTATTGATAAAATCCTTCGTCAGATATTCCTGAGCCATCTGCTCTATCCCATCCACCTGCCCGGCTGTCAGTACCAACTCACCATCGCAGAGTGTCTGTCGAATCAGCGACTTCACTTCCTCTATTGAGAGCGACACATGGTCTTTCAATAGGGTAATGCGCTGGTGAACACTTTGTATACCCTTCGACTGCAACTTCTCAGGACTGGGCGTAATGGCCTGCAGCATGTGATCCATATTGGTGCTGTACAGCAGCGTACTATGAACTATGTTACATCCTTCAAGGTGCAGACAAGCCGTGCCACAGACTTTCTTGTCGCCAATCAGCACATCATTATGCTGGGTTCCCACAGCCTCAACACCCATCCGACGCAGTACCAGCAATACCATTTGTATGAAACGGTTGAAGGCCAGTCCTACGCTATCCCCTTTAGAGACATACGACAGCATCACATTATCGTTGTCTGCATACACACACCCTCCGCCACTCTTTCGACGGTACATCTGAATACCATGTTGCCGACAATAGTTCACGTTCACCTCGTTTTCTATGACCTGATGGCGCCCGAATATCACACTGGGTTCTACTTGCCACATAAAAAAGCACTCCTCCTCAGACACATAGCGAGCCACATATTCCTCCATAGCCAAATAAAAAGACAGCTTTCGAGGCCGTCCCTGTTGGGCTTTCTCTGGTAGTGATATATATTTCATTCGGGCTGTAAGTAGATAACTTTTTGCAAAAGTATGAAGAAAATATGTAATATGCAAGTATTTAATAGAAAATATTTTCTCTTAAGAAAAAGGTTAAAAAAGTTTTGGAAGTTTGCTCACTAATTCGTACCTTTGCTGAATAATTCAGCGAAAGTACTAACGCTCGACAAAAAAAAGAATGATTTCTTTTGTTTTGTTCTCGCTAATTCGTACCTTTGCCAAAAATTTGCATTAATGTGAAACTTTTAGAAACTATAAAATACCCTGAAGACCTGCGACGATTGTCAGTGGACGAGTTGCCACAGGTATGTCAGGAACTGCGCGAAGACATTGTCCAGGAGTTAAGTGTTAACCCTGGACATCTGGCATCGAGCTTAGGCGTGGCGGAGATTACCGTTGCTCTCCACTATGTCTATCATACGCCAGAGGATAGAATCGTGTGGGACGTGGGGCATCAGGCTTATGGCCATAAGATACTGACGGGACGTCGCGAGCAGTTCTTTACCAACAGGAAACTGGGTGGCATCCGTCCTTTCCCCTCGCCTATTGAAAGCGAATACGACACCTTTGCCTGTGGACACGCCAGCAACTCGGTATCAGCAGCACTTGGTATGGCTGTAGCAGCCGAACTGGAAGGGAAGCATGACCGCCACGTAGTCGCTATTATTGGTGACGGTGCACTGAGCGGTGGTCTGGCCTTTGAGGGACTGAACAATGTCTCGTCGAGCCCCAACAATCTGCTGATTATCCTCAATGACAATGACATGTCGATAGACCGCAGTGTAGGCGGCATGCAGAAATATCTATTAGGGCTGAACACTCACAGGACCTATAATGCCATCAAGTTCAAAACGACACGATGGTTGCACAGCAAAGGTCTCATGAATGATGACCGTAAAAACGGCATCCAACGCCTGTCGAATGCCATCAAGAGTGCCATTGCACACCAGCAGAATATCTTTGACGGCATGAATATCCGTTACTTCGGACCTTTTGATGGCCACGACGTGAAGGAACTGGTACGTATACTGACTGCCATTAAGGACATGAAAGGTCCGAGGTTGCTACACCTGCACACCCAGAAGGGTCACGGCTATGCACCAGCAGAGAAGGACGTGACAATATGGCACGCACCAGGAAAATTCAATCCTGATACGGGTGAACGAATCGTTGATAACGACCCTACAAAACCACAGAAATATCAGGATGTGTTTGGACACACACTGCTTGAGCTGGCCAAACAGAACCCCAATATAGTTGGTGTGACACCCGCTATGCCCAGCGGATGCTCGATGAACATCATGATGAAAGAGATGCCTGAAAGGACGTTCGACGTGGGTATAGCTGAAGGACATGCTGTTACCTTCTCTGGTGGTATGGCTAAGGACGGTTTGCTGCCCTTCTGCAATATCTACAGCGCGTTTGCACAGCGTGCATTCGACCATATCATACACGATGTAGCCCTGCTGAATCTGAACGTGGTGTTCTGTTTTGACCGTGCTGGACTGGTGGGCGAAGACGGGCCTACGCACCACGGTGCTTTCGACTTGGCAGCACTAAGGCCAGTACCCAACCTGACGATATGCTCACCTATGGACGAGCATGAATTACGCCGTCTGATGTATACAGCACAACTACCCAACAAGGGACCGTTTGTCATCCGCTATCCGAGAGGTGGTGGTGAATTGCAGGATTGGCGTTGTCCATTCGAGGAAGTAAAAGTCGGTACAGGTCGTAAACTGAAGGAAGGTACTGATGTAGCCGTGCTGAGCATTGGCCCGATTGGTAATAACGTGACACGCGCCATTGAACAATTGTCAACTATCAATTGTCAATTGTCAATTGCCCACTATGACATGCGATTCCTGAAACCTATAGACGAGGATATTCTCGACGAAGTGGGTCGTAAGTTCAAACGTGTGATTACCGTTGAGAATGGTGTACGTAAGGGTGGACTGGGATCGGCTGTGTTGGAGTGGATGAACGATCACGGCTATACGCCCGAGGTACAACGATTGGGGTTGCCCGACTCTTTTGTAGAGCATGGAACAGTAAAAGAACTGCAACACATCGTTGGTATAGACGAAGAGGGTATTTTAAAGGCAATTAGAGATTGGCCAAGAGCTATTAGCCAATAGCCAATAGCTAACAGCTAACAGCTAACAGCAAGAATATGAAGATTATCATTGGCGGTGCAGGAGCCGTAGGAACCTATCTGGCACGTCTGTTGTCGAAAGACCACATGGATTGCGTGCTGATTGACGAGAGTGCAGAGCGCTTAGGCGGATTGGATGGCAAATTCGACATCATGACCCTGCAAGGCTCGCCCACCAGTATCCGTGTTCTGAAGGAAGCAGGAGTAGAGAAAGCCGACCTTTTTGTGGGCGTCACGCCAGATGAGAGTCGCAACATGAACGCCTGTACCATTGCGCACGGACTGGGTGCCAAGAAGACGGTGGCACGTATAGACAACTACGAATATCTGGCACCCAACCTGAAACCCTTCTTTGCCGAGATGGGTATCAACTCCCTGATCTACCCCGAAGTGCTGGCTGCTCATGATATTGTGAACGGTCTGAAAATGTCGTGGGTACGTCAGCGTTGGGACGTACATGGTGGTGCATTGGTGATGTTAGGCATCAAGTTGCGCGACACCTGTCAGATACTGAACCAACCGCTGAAGAATCTGTGCGGACCTGACGACCCCTACCATGTGGTAGCTATTAAGCGACAAGGCGAAACGCTGATTCCGGGTGGTAACGATGAATTGAAGGTCAACGACTTGGCCTATCTAATGACTACCCTCGAATATATCAACTATGTGCGACAGATTTGTGGCAAGGAACACTATGCCGACGTCAAGAATGTCATTATTATGGGCGGTGGCAAGACGGCCGTACGTGTGGCACAGACAGCTCCCGATTACATGAATCTTAAAATTATCGAGAACAATGAAGCCCGCTGTGAACGTCTGAACGAACTCTTGAGCGATGTCGATACGATGGTGATTCATGGGGATGGACGTGACTTAGGACTTTTGCAGGAGGAAGGCATCCAGACCACACAGGCCTTTGTGGCACTGACTGATAATGCTGAGACCAACATTCTGGCTTGTTTGACTGCCAAGCGCTTAGGCGTACGCAAAACGGTGGCTATGGTCGAGAATCTGGACTACGTAGAGATGGCTGAGAGTTTGGACATCGGTACTATTATCAATAAGAAGAATGTAGCAGCCAGCCATATCTATCAGATGATGCTCGATGGTGACGTGAGTAATGTCAGAAGCCTGATGATGGTCGACTCCGACGTAGCAGAGTTCATTGCTTCTGAAGGTTCTAAGGTCACCCGCAAATTGGTGAAGGACTTAGGTCTGCCTTTTGGTGTGACCATTGGTGGACTGGTACGCGACAAGCAAGGTATTCTGGTGAATGGTAACACACAGATTCTGCCTGGCGACTCCGTCATGGTGTTCTGCCACGAACAGAACCTGAAGAAAATGGAAAAGTTCTTTAAATAAATGCTAAACACTGCGCTGATATATAAAATCCTAGGTTCGCTGCTGTTCCTCTTGGGAACACTGCAAGCCATCTGCGCAGGCATTGCTTTGGGCTATCAGGAAGACGACGTTATGTCGTTTTTGATATCTACTATCTTTACATGCTGCTGTGGCTTGGTCCTGAAATATCTGGGACGCAATGCCGATAACAACCTGAGTCGTCGCGACTCGTATCTGCTTGTTACTTTGACATGGTCCGTATTCTCGCTATTGGGCATGGTACCATACCTGATTGGTGGCTATATCACCAATTTCACAGACGCTTACTTTGAAACCATGTCAGGTTTCTCGACGACAGGTGCTACGCTCATAACAAATGTAGAAGCGCTGCCTCACGGTATTCTGTTCTGGCGTTCTCAAACCCAGTGGATTGGCGCTTTGGGAATCGTGTTCTTCACGATTGCCATCCTTCCGTCCATGGTGGGTGGAGGTAGCGTGAAGGTGTTTGCTGCTGAGGCTACTGGTCCCATGCGTGAAAAGATGCATCCACGTTTGTCGACGACAGCCAAATGGATTTGGAGCGTCTATCTGGCACTCACTATCGCCTGCCTGCTGAGCTACTATGCTGCTGGTATGGACTGGTTCGACAGTATTAACTACTCGATGTCGACAACAGCGACAGGCGGATTCTGTACCCATAACGACACCACTGCCTACTTCGATTCGCCTACCATCGACTATGTCAGCATCTTATTCCAATTCCTGGCTGGCATCAACTTCACCCTACTCTATTTCGTGATGTTCAAGGGACGCTGGCGCATGCTGTTCAAGAGCAGCGAGTTCAAGATGTATATAGGTATCGTCGTGGGCGCTACCTTATGGATTGGCTATCTGCTGATGACACGCAACGGCTATGGTATGGAACATGCGTTCCGCAGTGCCCTGTTCCAAGTGGTATCTTTCTGTACCACTACAGGACTCTTCAATGACGATGCAGCCCGCTGGCCTCACATCACGTGGGTGATACTGGGCTGTCTGATGTTCATTGGTGCCTGTTCCGGATCTACGACGGGTGGTTTCAAATGTGTTCGAGGCGTTATGGTGTTCAAGGTGCTGCGCAATGAGTTCCGCAAGATTCTGCATCCCAATGCCGTACTGCCCGTCAAGATTGACCAGCAGCCCGTACCCCAGCAGAAGCTGACAGCCCTTTTGGCTTTCTTTGCCATCAACATCGTCATTATCCTGCTTGCCACGACTGTCATGCTGGTAGCTGATATCGATATCACCAAGTCTATCATCATCGCACTGAGTTGCGTCAGCAATGTAGGTCCTGATTTGTCATTGGAGATAGGTCCGGCATTGACATGGGGAGAGCTACCCGTCTACATCAAATGGACGTGTACATTCCTGATGTTGGTAGGGCGTTTGGAAATTATGTCCGTATTGGTACTATTTACCCGTACTTTCTGGAAAGACAGTTGATAAATACTGCTCTATATCGTGCTGAATCAACTGATACTGCACAGAGCGCTCGTAACCTGTATTCTTTCGTAGCATCTGGCGTATGTCCTGTAACGAATGTTCGTAACACGACATCTCGTTGGTACGTTGTGTATGATGACGTGCCATACGAGTTATCTCATCCTGGCGTTCCTGGCGCAGACGATTGCACACCTTATTTAATATAGGTACGACAACGGTATCAAACAAGTGGTGGCCTTGAATATAGAGATAGGTCGTCTGTGGTGTGACACCCAGCGCCTTGATTTGCTCCTTCGTCTGCAGATAGGCCTCCTTATTATTAGGGAATTCGTGCTGCAACTGATGTACCTTGGTATTGACCTTCCTCCGCAGATGGTCTATCGAGGGCTGCGGATCGAAGATACTGAAGCCTCCTGGGTCTGCTACACGATTGAAGTCTGTCAGTGAGAAACGGTTGTGATTGCCTGTCCGATAGGCCCATACCGACCAGATGAACAATGGGAAGACGGCCTCAGAATACTGGCGCATATAGTCGTCAAAATCAAAGATACGATGGTCGTTCAACGTGATAGCCACACAAGTATCGTGCAACGACGGAGCATAGCATTGCAGGTTCTCGATGGCATAGGCATAGGTATGAAACACGTATGGACTTTCTATCACCTTATGCGACTGGGCCGTAGCCCCCTGTAGCATATAGTCGTAATCAGCATCGACACAGGCTATCATGTCTGGGCCTAATACGGATGTTGAGGGTTGGGTATTGGATAAGGGCTTCTCAATGAAGTTCATCAGCACAGCCTTCTTGCCTCGTTCCAATTTCTTATGTGAGGGCAGCATCACTTCGAAATATCGTGTATCGTCCTCAAAACGTGTGAGCACAGTACGCCAGAAGTAAACGTCATCATAGCTCTCGACATACGCCACAATGCGACGCCGTGCTTTTTTCGAGGTCAGCGCATTCGCCGCCTCAAAATAACGTGAGTTAAGACTATCTTTCAGACTACTTGGCATAATTGTCAATTATCAATTGTCAATTATCAATTAGACAGTGATATCGCTCACTTCCGTCACACGGTCCACCCAGCCGTTCATAATAACTGCTGGCGAATGTGTTGTAAGGATAATCTGCACATGGGGGTTCAATTCGACAATCAGGTCAATGAGTCGCTTCTGCCACTCGATATGCAGGCTGACCTCAGGCTCGTCCATAAAGAGAATGTAAGGCTGCTGATCTTCTACCAGCACAGTCAGCAGAATGGCCAGCATCTGCTTCTCACCACTCGACAGTTGGTAGGGCACCAGCGTCTCACCAATCTGTGAGAAGCGTATCTCGTTTTCCGTTCGCACTATCTTCTTACCAGTTTCATCAAACAGGTCATCAATCATGTCCTGAAAACGCGTCTTGGGCCTTGACAGTTGTTGGGCGGCATCTGCATTACCCTTTTGCAGTTCAGAGATAATGCGATTGCCTATGTTCACCTGATAGTCCAGATACTTACGCTGCAGATGATAGAGTTGGAAATCAAGGGCGGAACGAATACGAGTATCCACCAAATTCAGCGTCTCGTTATCCAACATGGGCGAGTCCAGCGAACGGATAATATCAAAACGTACATGCGTGGCATCCTCTGGCTCGGCAGTGATATGTACGCCCTTCAACAGATGGTTAATCAAGTCGCCATTGGTATTGACGCTCTTGAACACCTTATTTAATATCGTACTCTTTCCCACGCCATTGATACCACTGAGGATGTTCACTTGTGGGTCCAGCGTCCACAGAATGTGCTTTTTACCACTCCACAGCGAATCAATTTCTATCTGCTTGATATAGTCTGCATACTTCATAGTCGTAAGATTTGGTGCAAATATACGAATAAATTGTGAATTATGCATTATGAATTATGCATTATTTTGTACCTTTGCAGGCGAAAAATGACTAAAATGGAAAAAACAAGCAACAATAAAGCGCTGATAGCGCATCTTTCTATGTTTGGCGCGTGTGCAGGATGGGGACTCATGGCACCCATCGGCAAGGATGCTATGACGCATGGCTTCGACGGCATGTCAATGGTCACCTTCCGCGTTGTTGGCGCCTGCCTGCTATTCTGGATAGCCTCCCTATTTGCGCCCAAGGAACATGTACCCCGTAAGGACAAGTTGATGTTCATTGGAGCAGCCATTTTCGGACTGCTCTGCAACCAGTGTTGCTACACGATAGGTCTCAGCATCACATCACCCATCAACGCCTCTATCGTCACGACGTCAATGCCTATCTTCGCCATGATACTGTCTGCCATGATTCTGAAGGAACCCATTACTGGCAAGAAAGCGCTGGGGGTGCTTATGGGTTGCAGCGGTGCCTTGATACTCATCCTGACGTCGGCAGCTGCTACCAGCGACAAGGTTGGCGACATCCTTGGTGACCTGCTATGCCTGTTCGCACAGTTCTCGTTTGCGCTCTACCTATCGCTCTTCAATCCGTTGATTCGTCGCTACAATGTTTTTACGATTAATAAGTACATGTTTTCATGGGCTACGCTGATGCTGTTGCCATTTACGTTCTATCACGTCAGCGATGTATTGGCAAAACCAATACCGACAAGTACGTGGTGGGAGGTGGCCTATGTTGTATGCGTTGGTACGTTCTTGGGGTATATCCTGACTATGATTGGCCAGCGTACGTTGCGTCCTACAGTAGTCAGTGTCTACAACTACGTACAGCCCGTCGTCTCTGTGGCTGCCACCCTGCTCATGGGCATTGGCATTTTAAAACCCACTCACGCATTGGCAGTCATCCTCGTGTTCAGTGGTGTTTGGCTGGTGACGAAGTCGAAGTCACGAAAGGATATGGAAGAAGAAGTTAGAGAAGTTAAGGAAGTTAAAGAATAAAAAAACTACGGGTGTTATTCCCGTAGTTTTCTTTTATCCATTACTTGTGCTCTTTTCAAAGTCTACCAATCTGATGTCGAATATCAATGTGCTATAGCCTGGAATGCTGTTATAGTCTGATATGCCGTAACCTAACTGGTAGGGTATCGTTACACGCCAATGGTCGCCGCGATGCATGTGTTGCAGAGCAGTCGAGAAACCAACAATGACACCATCTACCGACATGATGCCAGGTTCAGCAACATCTGACAGGAATGTACCATAGTAGCTGGAATCAAACTGATAGCCTGAAGCGTAACTGAGCGATGGCAACAGGTTGCCACTATAGTGAATGGCCACCTCATCCGTAAAGAGAGGAGACGTGGTTTTGTCACCTTTCGCAATGAAATCACTGGGCAACACATCGACTAAGATACACTGTGTGTGTGGCAAATCGCTCACTTTCAAAGAGTCGCCCTTCGTATAGCTTTTCAGCACAAAGCACGTAGGACTGCTGGCAGCCAAGTGTTGCTGATACTGCTCTTCGAAGTAGGCCTCATTCTTGGCCTGCCAATCGGCATATTCCAGCGCAGTATCGTCCTCTTCACTGCACGACGCAAATAAAGGTAAAAGGGTAAAAAGGGCAAAAGGTAAAACCTTTACCCAGCCCTTTACCAATATTTTTATAGCATTCATTTTTACTATTTTACCTTTTTACTTTTTTACCTTTTTACTACTGAAGCTTTTTCAGTAATGACGCGATGCTCACCTTATCCTCAATAATTGAGTTCAGGTCGCTAATCTTCACGCGCTCCTGCTCCATGGTGTCACGGAAACGCAGGGTGACACAACCATCGTTCAGTGTATCGTGGTCTACGGTAACGCAATATGGAGTACCAATAGCGTCCTGACGACGATAGCGCTTGCCGATAGAGTCCTTCTCATCGTACTGGCAGTTGAAGTGGAACTTCAGCTGGTCGATAATCTCACGTGCCTTCTCGGGCAGACCATCCTTCTTCACCAGAGGCATCACAGCACACTTGATAGGAGCCAGAGCTGCGGGCAACTTCAGGACTACTCGGGTCTCACCGTTCTCCAACTTCTCCTCTTCGTAAGCATGACACATGATAGAGAGGAACATACGATCCACACCGATAGATGTCTCGATGACATACGGCGTATAGCTCTCATTGGTCTGAGGATCGAAGTACTTGATGCTCTTGCCAGAGTACTTCTCATGCTGGCTCAGGTCGAAGTTCGTACGGCTGTGGATACCCTCAACCTCCTTGAAGCCGAATGGCATCTTGAACTCGATATCAGTAGCAGCGTTGGCATAGTGAGCCAGCTTGTCGTGGTCGTGGAAACGATAGTTCTCAGCGCCGAAGCCCAGAGCCTGGTGCCACTTCATACGGGTTTCCTTCCACTTGGGGAACCACTCCAGCTCCGTGCCAGGCTGTACAAAGAACTGCATCTCCATCTGCTCAAACTCCCTCATACGGAAAATGAACTGACGAGCCACAATCTCATTACGGAAAGCCTTACCAATCTGGGCGATACCGAAAGGAATCTTCATACGACCCGTCTTCTGCACGTTCAGGTAGTTCACAAAGATACCCTGAGCGGTCTCAGGACGGAGGTAAATCTTCATCGAAGCATCGGCGCTGGCACCCATTTCGGTAGAGAACATCAGGTTGAACTGACGGACATCCGTCCAGTTACGGGTACCGCTGATGGGACATACAATCTCCTCGTCGAGGATAATCTGCTTCAGTTCGTCGAGATCTGGTCCCTGCATAGCTGCTGCATAGCGGGCATGCAGCGCATCGCGCTTCTCCTTAGTTTCCTTGACGCGCTCAGAAGTCTCCAAATACTTAGCCTCGTCGAAGCTGTCACCGAAACGCTTGCGAGCCTTCTCTACTTCCTTCTGGATCTTCTCGTCATACTTGGCAATCTGATCCTCAATCAGCACGTCTGCACGATAGCGTTTCTTAGAGTCGCGGTTGTCAATCAAGGGATCATTGAAAGCATCTACGTGACCAGAGGCCTTCCATATCGTTGGGTGCATAAAGATGGCGCTGTCAATACCCACGATGTTCTCGTGAAGCATCGTCATAGCCTTCCACCAATACTGCTTAATGTTATTCTTCAACTCAACACCGTTCTGACCATAGTCATAAACAGCTCCTAAACCATCGTAAATCTCACTTGAGGGAAACACGAAACCATACTCCTTACAGTGACTCACGATTTTCTTAAATACATCTTCTTGTGCCATATCTTTTTTACTTTTTTACCTTTTTAATTTTTAAATTTTGCTTATTTGCCTGCAAAGGTACAACTTTTTTCCGAAAAACCTTGCTGTTTTCAATAATTTTGTGTACCTTTGCATCCGCTTAACACAAGTTAGGGGCATAGCCCAGTTGGTTTAGAGCGCTGCAGTCACATTGCAGAGGTCCCCGGTTCGAGCCCGGGTGTCCCTACTAAAAGGAAAGAGCTGAGGGTTACGGAACCCTCAGCTCTTTTCTTTTACCTTAATGGATTTTTACCTCATAAACCTATTATTCATCAGAGTGGTTCTCAGAAGCTTCATGTATGTTTCGTACTGCTTGTCGTTCAGTACGTTGCGCATGTGGCGCGCATCCTTTCTGATGGCCTTCTCTACGAGTGCGTGGCGCTCAAACCAGTGTGCTGTGGCGGCCGTTGCCAACTCGTTGTTCAAATTGTCGCTGATGATCTTCACTGCGTCCATCTGGTTCTCGTCGAGGTCCAGCGTCACTGCCAGCCTGCGGAGGTCGAAGGTCAGACCTGTCTCCTGTACGTTTGCCACTACGTGGCGGTTTGCTGTCTCTGCATAACTGATGGTCATCATCATCACTGCTACGAATGTTAAAGCAATCTTCTTCATAATTTGTTTCCTTTCTTTTTTTTATTTTATTTTTGTTTATTGTTTCTTGTTTGTTATCCTGTTGTTATCTTGACCGTTATCCTGATTTCTGTTATCCTGATTGTTATCCTGGTCATCAACCTGTTTCTGGTTCTTTGACTCACAGAATAATGGAAAGTTTAAACGAAATCAAGAATTTTTTTCCTTCCGCTGCCTTATTACTATGTAATAGATTTTTCAAAAAAATGTGAGATGCACCATATTTTTGTATACCTTAGCTTATCAGATTATAATTCTTGACAATATGACAGGCAACGAAAGACAAACACATGAGATGTACTCCATCGAGGAAGATTAATTTCGTAACTACCGGCAAAGCTGAGTTGCAATTGCGCAATAATTGTGTAAATTCTGCAAAAAACAATTAAATAATGGCTTTATTTTAAACTATTATTCATATATTTGCAATGTAAAAGTTAAAATTTAAGCTGTTATGGATAATATTTATATACTTACAGACACAGCAATCCTCGCAAAGATCGGGGAGAAACTGAAGTCAATCAGGCTGAAGCAGAACATCACTCAGCAGAGTCTGGCTGAGGCTGCAAACATTTCTCTATCAACACTCAAGAGTATAGAGAAAGGTAATATCCGTTCATTTGATTCTCTGCTCAGAATCATGCGCACATTGGGGAAACTTGACGTTCTTCAGCCTTTAATTGAAGATGAGCAATTAAGCCCAAGTGAGTACTACGAAATGGTAAAATCGTCAAAGACCATGCAGAGAAAACGTGCAGTTGGCAGACTAAACAGTAAAAATACGGAGGAATCAGAATGGTAGATGTTGCAATGGCTAGTTCGACGACATTACTCGTCAGGACCTTTTGACGTTTGCCCTACAGAATAATATCAAGGATGCACATCTTATCATAGATACGATATGTGAAGCCACATCACACTGGCCTCAGATAGCCAAAGAGTGCGATGTCCCCAAAGAAATGGTATCTGCAATAGTTCCTAACTTTCAGTTATTATGATCAATATTTTATCATTCTCAACAGACTAATTCCTTCACTCTATCCTATAAGAGGTTTTTATTTCAGCTATGCACGTACACATATATCAATTCCTTTTTCTTTTTCCGACTGTCAAAGTCAGTGCAAACCGAGTGCAATGAATTACATTCAATTGCCGAGGTGCAGCCTGACTTCGCACGTATTTGCGTGCAAAGTTAGAAAGAATTCTTGAGTTTACATATCCTCCATACACAGTCCGGCTATGCCCGTTTCGTACTTTCCGTACTCGCCGGTTGCTTCCTTAAACCGCTGCACCTTCTCCTCCAGCACCTTCATGTCCAGTTCATCGCGCTGGCGCTTCACTTCATAAAAGGTTACACGCTTCTCCAGGTCGTCAGCCGCAATGATGTCAATTTTCGGAGCAGCGAGCGCCATCGTGCTTGCACGTTTGGCCGAGTCGCGACGAAAATCAACGCAGTTAATTTTGTTCTCACCCCTGCGGTCCCACCAGCTGTCAATGTGCGTGTATTGCTCACTTTCGCGCATCACCTCCTTGAACCAGCGCTCCAGCACCTTGCCGCTGTAGGTCTCATAGTCACGCGCCACAATCTCTGCCAGCTTCCCGTAGGCGTTCGCCTCAATAAAGTAGGTGTATTTGTAGATAAAGCGGAACCAGAACTGCAGGAACAGGTCGCTCACCGCATACACGATGTTCTTGTTGGCCGACTTCTGGAACATGGGTTTGTTCTTGTCTATCAGCCCGTAGTCGTTCTCCAGCCTTGTCATATAGCCCGACACTTCCACATGCAGAATGCCCTCTATGTCTCCTCTGGTATTGTGACCCGTGGCTATCAGCTTCAGAATGTCGAAATAGCGTCCGTAGTCGCGTCCGAACTCCTCTATCAGCATGTTCTTTCCTTCAGGGATAAAGTACGAGTTCTTGGCGATGATGCGCCCCAGCATCTTCTCTGCCGTGGTAGCACCCGCATCCATCAGCAGCTCCACATACTTGGCCACACCTCCCGTATAGGTATATAACGCCAGCAGATCCTCCTTCGTATAGTCGGGATTGTAGCACCCCAATATCTCCTTCACCACCGAGGGCGCGAAAGGCTCTATTTTCAGGAACTCCGTCTGTCGTCCGTACAGAGGCTCCTTCTTGTCGCGAAACAGCTTTGTCATCATCGAGTACACCGATCCGCACACTATCAGGTTTATCTTCGCCTCCCCCTTCTTCTTGTCCCATATCTTCTGTATCTGCGAGAATATGGCACTGTTCACGCGATTAAAGTCCTGAAATTCGTCGATCATCAGTGTCAGGGGGCGCGTTTTCGACAGTTCCATCACGTAGTCAAAGATGTCGGCAAACCGCTCCACCTTTCCCAGTATAGGTATCTCCAGTTTTTCCGTCAGCTCCTGCTGGAATTCCTCACACAGCACACTCTCCGTACTCCTTGTCACAAAGAAATACAGTATCGTCTCGTCCTCGTAAGCCTTCATCACGAGCGAAGTCTTACCTATGCGCCTGCGTCCCGTCAGCACGGTAAACTGAGCCGCACGTTGCGAGAGGTCTCTTATTTCCCACAGCTTTTGAATCTCATATTCCCTGTCGAAGAACTTCATAACTCACTCTTTTTATTAATGTTACACCTACCAAAAGTATCGAAACCGTCAGTTCGGAACTCACCGTTTCAGTTGCAAAAGTACAACATTTTCTCGAATTACCCGTAGTTTTCTTTAAAAATTTTCACTTTTACCCTCATTTTTTCATGCCATGGGACATCCTGTCAGGGGCGATGGTGGGGTGTTGGCACCCCAACGTAGGGTTTCCACCCTACGCTTTGTTATTCGACCCCGTTGGGGTCATGGTTTGCCCTGTAAGGGCGATATAAATTAGCGTAAGGCCTTGGCCCTACGTATATCCGATACGGATAATTATAATGCCCTTACAGGGGCGGTATGGGATGTTTTGATACCCCAAACAAGCAAAAAATGCGTATTTACGCAAAAAAAGTAAATAAACTGCTTGCTGTTTCAAAAGATTATCGTATATTTGCAAACGAAAACTGCGTATTTACGCAAAAAAAGTAAATAGAGATGGAAATAAAAAGAGACCTGCTCCTAAAGAAACTCATTGACAGTAAGCACAATGGAATGTGTCCTTTCTAAGGATGTGATTACAGAGTTCCACGGACGTGGGGATGAAATCAGAGTTGCTCCCTTGTCCTTCCGCGAGTTCATATCTGTAATTCAGGGCAGCCGAGAAAAAGCTTTGGAAGAATACATGCTTTACGGTGGACTCCCCAAAGTAGTTACATTTCCAACCGTAGAGAAAAAAGTGGAATACCTGAAGCAGCTCTTCCAGAAAACTTATCTTACCGACATCAAGGAACGATACAAAATCAAGAACGATGGCGACCTGGAAGAACTGATAGATATCATTGCTTCTTCTATCGGTGGTTTGACCAACCCCACAAAGTTGGAAAACACCTTCCAGACAGTGAAGCATAGCGACATCTCGCATACCACCATCAAGTCATATCTGGATATTCTGCAAGATGTCTTTCTTGTGGAAAAATCCGTGCGCTACGACATCAAGGGGCGCAAGTACATCGACACACCTTCAAAGTATTATTTCTCGGACCTAGGA
>JAFVHO010000064.1 GCA_017474485.1 Prevotella sp. | reverse complement strand
TGTCCGAACACAGCCGCTACGGACTATCCCACCGTACCAGATGAGAATGGTGTCGATGGTTATTGTATCAAGCTGACCACCCGTTCTACAGGCTCTTGGGGAAGAACCTTCAAAAAGCCCATTGCTGCAGGCAACTTCTACCTTGGCGCCTTCGACAGCCAATATGCGCTGACGAACACCCTGAAGACCACCCTCATGGGCATTCCCTACACCAAAGAGCCCGTGAAGGTGACAGGATACTACAAATTCAGCCCGGGCGAGGTGTTCACAGACAAGGACTCCCAGCCTGTGGAAGGCCGCATCGACGAACCCAGCATCTACTCCGTGCTCTATCTCAATCACGACGAACAGGGCAACGAGATTATGCTGCATGGTGACGATGTGCTCTCCAGTCCGTATATTGTACGCAAGGCACAAGTGGCGTCGCTGCCTCCCACCGGCGAGTGGCAGCGCTTTGAGATGACATTCCAGGGCTCTGTTCCCATCGATTACGAACTTTTGGCCAACCGCGGCTACAACCTGGCTTTGGTATTCTCATCGAGCAAGACGGGTGACCTCTTCGAAGGTGCCTTGGGCAGCACACTTTATGTCGACAAGGTTGAAATTACATTCAATGAATGAAAGGAGAGACACAATGAAACAGAAGCACATATCGCTCATACTCGCCTGCGTGGCTTGGCTAATGGTTGGTACCGCAGCAGCACAGGGTAACCTGGAGAGGCTGCAGGTGAAGGCACGCGTGGGATACAGCATCGGCGCCACGGCGCCCCTGGGCATACCGGCCACTATCCGCAGCATCGAGTCGTTCAAGCTCACGCCTAATTTTATGCTGGGTGTTGATGCCATGTATCCACTCTCAGAAAATTTCGGACTGCAGCTCGCTCTGCACTATGATATAAAAGACATGGACAGCGAGGTGACCACTAAAGGTTATCACATGAAGGTGACCATGGACGATGACGAAATGGAGGGCGTTTATACCGGCCACGTGCGCCAGATGGTGCGCGAACGCATGCTCACCATCCCCCTGCAACTGACCTATGAACTCAGTCCGAAGCTGCAGCTCAAGGGCGGTCCCTATCTCTCGCTCCTGCTCGCAAAGGACTTCTACGGCTATGCCTTCGACGGCTACCTGCGCAAAGACGATCCAACGGGCGCTAAAGTGGTGATGGGCGACAGGGCAGGAGAGTGGGCCACCTACGACTTTGGCGACGATCTGCGCTCATCACAGTTTGGCTTGACGGTCGGCATCGACTGGACCTTCTGTCGCCAGTTGGGTCTCTCGGCCGACCTCTCATGGGGCCTCACCGGCATCTTCCATGGCGATTTCAAAACCGTGGAACAGACGCTTTACCCGATCTATGGCACGATAGGTCTGTTCTACAGAATATTCTGACGAATGGAAACGTATAGCATAACATAATTATAAAATAAACAGCTTATGAAAAAGATCTTTACTTTATTGTTGGTTGCGATGACGGCTGTTGTCGCCCGCGCAACAGATTACATCGTACCCGTCACAGTGGTTGTCAACGACGTGACGTCTGAGCAGCTCGGCGAATTCTCGATCGTTGAGAACGACGGACTGTATGACATCAGTCTGAAAAATTTCGTTTTAGATAGCGAAAATGGTCCTATGGGAGTGGGTAACGTGGAGCTCAAGGGCATTCAACCCTACCAGGACGGTAAGGCCACGCTGTTCGTTACGGAGAAAGAAGTGACGATGACTGACGGCGACAATCCCAACGTGGTTGTCTGGATGGCAAGCATGCTGCCCCCTGTCAACGTGTTGCTGCGCGGAAAGATTGAAGGCGAACACCTGTATATGAATCTTGACATCGACCTGATGGAGACCATGGGGCAGCTTATCCAGGTGACCGTCGGCGAAGGCTATCAGATGCCGAATCCCAGCTTTGAGCTGTGGCACCCTTCTGATGAAACCCATGTCGAGCCTGACGGCTGGCACTCCTTTGAGAGCGCTACAGGTGCCTTGATGGCATTAGCCGGCCACCACCTCACCAAGTCCAAGAATGCGCATTCTGGTTATGCCTGCGCACGTATCTATTCCTCATCCATCTTTGGCATCGTAGCCAATGGCACGATGACCACCGGCCGTTTGAATGCAGATGCTATGTCTGCCACCGACCCCGCCAACAATGCATACCTGGACACAAGCATGCCCGATGTCGACGGCGCCGGCATGCCCTTCTACATCCCCATGTATTCGCGTCCAGACTCTATCGCCGTTTGGGTGAGATTCAGACAGGGTTCGGTCAATCTTGAACATCCCTATGCCACCATCAGCGCGGTCATCACGGATGGTACCTACTATCAGGACCCTGAGGATAAAGAGTACACCAACGTCGTGGCAAAGGCAAAGAACAACAAGATT
>JAFVHO010000002.1 GCA_017474485.1 Prevotella sp. | reverse complement strand
TACTTCATCTCGCCAGTAAATGTAGCAGTATATTTACCACTGATGCGTACGCAGATGTTATCGTTGCTGACACCCTCGGCAAAGCCCCAGGCACCGAACGTCGAGAAGTTCAACTCGTTATAGTAGCCAGTCTTGACGGGAGCAGGTGTCTCTCCCTCAAACGGAGAAGTCTCTGAATTCCAGAACTCTACCAATACACCCTTGCCGCCATTGAAGTCCTGGAGGTGATGGACGGTCTGGTATTCATCGTTCAGTTCACAAGCCTTCTGATAGATGAGTGTTGCACCGGGTACGGCATTCCTGATGCCCTCTAACAGTGAGTGTTTGTGATTCTCGGTAGGTGTGCCGCCATAGTTGCCGTTCAGCAGTTCGATATCCTCAGCATTGGGACCAAGTACGGCAATCGTCTTGATGCTTTTCGACAGGGGCAGCACACCCTTATTCTCCAGCAGTACCATCGACTCGCGGGCGGCCTGGGTAGCCAGGGCGTTGTTTTTCTCGCTACTGATAGCCGATGCAGGAATCTTAGCCCACGGGAGACTCTCAGCAGGGTCGAACATACCCAGCTCGAAGCGGCCTCTCAGTGTATAGCGCAGGTGCTTGTCCAATTCTTCCTCCGTGATGAGGCCTTTTTTCAGACCTTCAGCCAGTGACATGAATACCTTGCCACACTCCAAGTCGGTACCGTTCAGCACGGCATCGACAGAGGCAGACAGACCATCCTTATGTGTCTCGTGCTGACCACGGTTATAGAAGTTGTTGATGGCGTCGCAGTCGGTCAGCACAATGGCGTCGTAACCCCACTTGTTGCGCAGAATGTCAATCAACAGGCGGTCGCTGGTGCAGCAGGGCTTACCCTCGAAACGCTGGTAGGCACACATCACCTCGCGTACATTACCTTTCTTCACCAAAGCCTTGAAGGCCGGCAGATAGGTTTCCCACAGGTCGCGGTTGGTAGGCTCTACATTCATCGAGTGGCGCAAAGGCTCCGGACCACTGTGTACGGCATAGTGCTTCGCGCACGCGTGTGTTTTATAATAGGTCTTGCCATTCAGCGTGACAGGTTCCTGCATGCCCAAGACGGTCTGCACACCGAGAACGGCATTCAAGTACGGGTCCTCACCACACGTCTCCTGACCACGACCCCAACGAGGATCACGGAAAATGTTGACGTTGGGACACCAGAACGTCAGCTCGGGATTACCAGGATAGTACGTCACGCCCTGTGGCACATTAAACAGCTTAGGGTCGTTGTGGTCGGTACGGTTCCAGTTGGCACGCGCTTCGTCGCTGACTTGCGAGAACACGTCGTACACCAGCTGGGCGTTGAATGCAGCCGCCATACCGATAGGCTGGGGATAGACGGTATAACCGCCCTGACGAACACCATGACAGGCCTCGCTCCACCAGTTGTAAGACGGAATACCGAGACGGTCAATAGATACCGACTTGTTCATCATCAGACCCACCTTTTCTTCCGGGGTCAACATGCCTAACAGGCTTTCCACACGTTCTGCACGCGGCAGGTTCGGATTCTGCCAGGCATACTTGTATTGTGCACTTACAGGGACGCTTACAAACATTGCAAAAGCAATGGAAGCAAGAATAGTTTTTGTTTTCATTGATGGTTTGGTTTTATTTGAGTTAATGAATATTTGTGAGTGCAAAGTTAGTGTTTTTTTTAAAATAATAAACAAATAGTTTAGATTCTTTAGCTTTTTATTTGTAGAATATGAAATTAATCATTAAATTTGCAACTGAATTATAAAATAAACAAAACAATGAAGAAATTTTTTTATCTGCTGTCAATAGCCATGATGCTGGTCGTGGCTATCGCATCCTGCTCAGTAGAGGATAACAGCACTTACCAGCCAGTTATTCCACCAGAGGCACAAAGTGACACAGCCCGTCTTACCGTCATCTTCTATGGTACCGTGGGAGGAAATGCTGATAACCAACCGGAAACCGCATGGGAAATCATGAAACCCTACCTCAAGAAAAAGGATGTGCGTGTCGTTGTATGTTACAAGTACGCTAAACCTATAAAATTCAGAGGGCGTTTTGCAAAGCCAGGCGATGTTGTGTTCTTCGAACTCACCGATACCACCGATCTCTATAAAATTGGTGACAACTATGCTGTGAATTGGCCTGACCTTGCTCTGTTTAGCGAAGAAACACTTACAAGTGTCATTGATATTTCCACTGAAATGGCTCCTGCTCGCGACTATATATTCCTGCTTTATGGACATGGAGGCGGATTCGACCAAAATGTGGATTTTGAGAAAGATAAGCGTAAAATTGACTCCACACTGATTACAGGCAATCGTGCCGTACTCTACGACGAATGGATACCCACTGCAGCAGGAAGTGAGGGTATGAACATGTACGAGTTCCTGCGTGGTATCGCCTATTCGAAGGTACCCCACTTCAAGAGCATCTTCTTCCACAACTGCCTCATGGGCGGTGTCGAGACGCTGTTTGACATTTCTTTGGTCTGTGACTATACCGTGACCAGCAGTCACATGCTGGCTATGAACCAGGCACCCATACGCCAATTCATTAAGGCCATTTCTGAGCAGACAGACTTGGAAAAAGCCTACCTCCAAATGTTTAACGGCATGTTGCCAGAATGGGAAAGCGGCTATGCTCCCGACAGATTCAATGGCGACCTGAAACTCATCAACAGCGAGAAACTCTTCAAATATGTCATCGAACCCAGTAAGAAACTCGCTGACCGGCTTATCGAACTCTATCCCACCATGCAGGCCCAGATTGATACTGCTATGATACACACTTATCAGTATCTGAACCTGAATGGTTTCTATGACTTGAGTGACTATGCCAACAAGGTAGCTGAATATACCAATGACCCACAACTCATCAGCATAGCCAAGGAACTTGACGAAGCCCTTGACAAAGCAATTCTCGGACGTCAGGAAATCCATCTCTCACCCTTAGGTGACCTGCCAAAGTTCACACTCTCCGTGGTACTCTGCAGCCAAGATGCATATAAGGGAAAGACTGCTTGGGACTATACCGTCAAAGAGGCTTACGAGTACTCCAACTGGCATCTCTTTACCGGCTGGGGTGACTGGCTTAACACCACGAAGCAAAGTCCATTGAACCAGACCCAAGAGTATAAAGGTCAGCCCGTAGGACAGTTTTTCTTTGAATCTGAGTAATACTACTGTTTAGTCAAAAAAGGTGTCGTCGTTATTTGGTGTTCATGTCGGCATGGATTTTATCGACAGAACCAGTGGCTGGATTGAGCGTCATGTGGGTGATGTAACGCTTGAAGAGAGCACCACTGCGCAACTCGACAAAACCAAACTGGCCGGCATAGACATCAAATGAGCCTAACTGCTGCTGTTCACGGAACAGTGTCAGACGGATGCGCCCTGGCACATTGACATAGAAACCACCGTCCTTTTTGTTCTCAGCAGTGGCATACTTCTGCGAATTGGTGCGGTGCATGTCTTCGACTGACATATAATATGGTATGCCGGAGAGGTCGTCTTTGTCCACAATACCCAGTTTCTTGTTGAGACGGAAGATGACCTCACGCTGTACCTCCTTTTCAGGGCATACGGTAATAATCTGCTCGGTGGTATCGCGTGTGGTAGTACCCGTGAAGAGCGACGTGAGCGCTTCGCGCTGTTTGTCAATCTGTTCAATCATATAACGCAGCTG
>JAFVHO010000063.1 GCA_017474485.1 Prevotella sp. | reverse complement strand
TCATAGAGGTCCAGACCGAACACGTCCTTGCGCGAGTACAGCAGTTTCAGGCAACTGTAATCCTGATCGGGCTTGCCCACTTTCAACGGTGCTACGATGGCCTGCAGTTCTTCGAGCATGGGGTCGGGAGAGCAATCGAATGCTGTTCCATCGTCCTTGATGCCTTTCAGATAGCGGGCATAGCCAGCCAGCGTGAGGGGAATCAGCACGAGGTTCGACTTATCCAGTCCGCGGGCAATATACTTCTTCAGCGTCTCACCGAAACGGATGGGCAGCTTCTGTGATGTATCCATTGCGATGCGTTGCGGTGCGTCTGGCATGAAGGGGTTCGGAAGACGCTTGTTGAGCACGGCACCGATGAACTCGTAGGGGTTCAGCACGCCTGGATCAACCACCACGGGCATAGCCTCCATATAGCCAATCTTCTGGATGAAGGCGCGCAGGTCTTCATCGGCCATCTCGGCACTGATGAGCGTGTAGCCCAGCATGCAGCCGTAGATTGACATGGCTGTGTGCAAGGGGTTCAGACAGGTAGTCACCTTCATGGTTTCCACCTTGTCTACCGTCTCGCGAGTGGTATACAGCGCACCACCCAAATCGAGTGGGGGACGACCGTTGGTGTAGTTGTCCTCAATAACGAGATACTGCACTTCCTCAGCATTGACGAATGGAGCGGTAAAGGTGTGCTTCTCGGTCTCAATGTAGTTGTTGTCTTCGAAGCCGTCCTTAGCCAGCAGTTCCTTGACTTTCTCGTGAGGACGCGGCGTAATTTTGTCAATCATTGACCAAGGGAAGGTCACCTTCTTCTCATTCTTCAGGTAGTCGAGGAAGGCAGCGGGTACCAATCCGTCCTTGACCCAGCGTTCAGCGTATGCCATCACACCAGCCTTCACCTTGTCGCCATTGTGCGAGCAGTTGTCCATCGACTGCACGGTGAGAGGCAACTTACCTGCCTTGAAACGCTCGAACAGCAATGCACATACCTTACCCATAGCGAATACAGGACTCAAACCACGAGCCAAATCGGCCTCGTTATAGGTGTAACCCTTCTCGGTAATAGTGAATGAAATCATCTGCAGCGACGGATTCTTGAATATCTCTATAAGACGCTGCCAGTCAGCAAACTGCGGGTCTGCCTTTAAAGCTTCCGTTACACTTGCAATCACCTTCTTTTCGATGCTGCCGTCAGAACAAAGGTTCACGCAGAGTGACAGGTTATTATATGGCGCATAAGCCTTGTCGATGACCTCAAAATCGAAGGTCTCAGCCACGATGACACCACGGTCATACTTGCCCGTATTCAGCGCATCATTCAGGATGGCAGCAGGGAAGGCACGGAAAATGTTTCCGCCACCGAAGTGTACCCATGTGGGTTCTTTGGCTGTCTTAGCACGCAACTTAGCAATGTCAAATTTTGGAAGCTCATAACCCTTGGCTTCCCATTCTGCGGCATTCAGCTGGCCGCTCAGTAGTTCGTTTAACTTCATAATAAAATAAGGTTTGAATATTTTTTGCAAAGGTAGTGCAAATTGAGCGAAATACCAAAGGAAAAATCAATTTTCTTTCACAACCGTTTGATTTCATCCTGCAAACGCTGAAGGAACTTTGCAGCATGACCACCATCCATCTGCGCATGATGGAATTGAAACGAGATGGGCAGCGTCGTCTTGAACAACCCTTTGCGATATTTTCCCCATGCTAAGAATGGGTTGTTGTATCTGCCGGAAAACTGATTGACAATACAATCCAATTCCGTTTGCGGCAATGCCGACGTTCCTACAATCATACAGTCGTCCAGTGCCGTACCCTCACATGTCTTCGCTGTCTGACAAGTCAGTTCAAGATAGTCGGTGTTAAACTGCTCAATATCGTCGGAAAAAGGGACATCACACAAACTGATACCGCCTCTTACGTTCTGCACGACAATATTGATAGCCAGCTTGTCGAAGTGGAACAACCGGCCATTCTCAGGCAATAGGTAAAACTCTTCAATGCTGCTGGCCGCCTTGCCGATGCACCAACACATGAGCATCGTAAACTTCATGCCAGTCCGCCTGCTAACTTTCACCATGCGGCTGACATCAAATGTCTTCATTAACGTCACCATCGGCATGGGCGATGACATCCACAAGCTGAAAGCTTCAGCACGGCTGGTCTCTTGAGGGTTTATTTCTCTCTTCATTCTTCCTTATTATGCTTTATCTGTTTCCAACTGTAAAATTCGAATAGTTACGGATATAGAAACAGATAGTTAGAATGCTTCTGATGCTCCAGCATCGACTGGGAGGAAGGCACCGTTCACGTAGCTGCCAGCAGGCGACGACAGATAGAGGGCGGCATAACCGATATCTTCGGGGTGACCGAAGGTCTTCATCGGTATACGGCGTAGGATGTTAGCCTTGCGCTGCGGATCGGTATCAGTGGCCTTGTGGAACATAGGGGTATCAATCCATCCAGGTGCTATGGTGTTGATGCGAATACCTTTGGGCGAAAGTTCTGCCACGAGACTGCGCTGCAGACCGAGAACAGCTGTCTTGGCAGTGGTATAAGCCACTATCTGCTCCAAGCCCATCAGGGCAGCCATCGAACTGATGAGGATAATAGAGCCTTTGCCATGCTCGACCATCAGACGGGCAAACTCACGGCTCAGTGCAAAGACACTCGTAACGTGGACGTTCATCACATCCAGGAATTCGGTATCGCTGACATCCAATGCCCATTTCTTGAGGTGTGTTCCGGCACAGTTTACAAGGATGTCTATACTTCCGATTTCCTGAACGAGGGCAGGAATCTTGTCTAACTGTGTGACATCGAAGGCACGATACGAGCACTGCTCACCCAATTGCTGTTGGGCCACACGCAACTTCTCTTCGTTACGTCCTATTATAATCACTTCGGCCCCAGCCTCAATAAATACCTTGGCAATGCCGAAACCTAATCCGCTGCCACCTCCTGTAATCACGGCACGCTGGCCGTCTATTCTGAATGCGTTCATCTTTTCCATTGATTTTATATATCCACAACATGCTGGCTCAAATCTGAATGCAAAATTAGCAAAAAAAATGAAAACCACATTCTTTTTATCGAAAAATGTAGATTTAGGGATAAATATTTGATTTGTGCATGCCACGCATATTATCGACGTGTTATGACTGTCATTAAGGACTTGCAGCTAAACGAGGCTGCAAGTTTTTTTTGTTTTTCTTTGGTTCTTTGCTCACTTATTCGTAACTTTGTAGCCAAATATGAGATACAATACAAATCAACAGGGCGATTACGACCACTTTGAAGTCCATGAACAGCAGGGCCTTCTGGATTTCCTGTTGCAGAATGTCAAGCAAACCAAGACAAAGATCAAGTCGACGCTTCAGGGACAGGGTATCAGGGTGAACGGCAAGACGGTGACGCAGTTTGACTATCAGTTGCAGCCTGGCATGAAGGTGGCTGTGTCGCGAACGAAGCGTAACCAGCAACAGTTCAAAAGCCGTTACGTGAAGATTGTCTACGAAGACCGCTGGCTTATCGTCATAGAGAAGATGCCTGGCATTCTGTCGATGGCGGCAGGTCATTCGTCGCTCAACGTCAAGACGGTGCTTGACGACTATTTCAAGAAGTCGCATCAGAACTGTCATGCCCACGTGGTTCATCGTTTGGACCGTGATACCAGTGGTTTGATGGTTTATGCCAAAGATATCGATACTGAACAGATTCTGGAGCATTCGTGGCATGATATTGTCTACGACCGTCGTTATGTGGCTGTATGTTCTGGCGAGATGGAACCCGATGACGGTACGATAGCCAACTGGCTCAAGGATAATAAGGCTTACGTTACTTATTCGTCGCCCGTCGACAATGGGGGCAAGTATGCTGTGACGCATTTTCACGTGTTGGACCGTACGACGGAACACTCGTTGGTTGAGTTTAAATTGGAGACAGGTCGCAAGAATCAGATCCGCGTACACGCTGCAGATATGGGACACCCCGTATGTGGCGACACGAAATATGGTAATGGCGACGACCCGCTGCACCGTTTGTGCCTGCACGCCTGGCTGTTGTGTTTCTATCATCCTGTGACGCGCCAGCCCATGGAATTCGAGACACCAGTGCCCGCTACCTTCCGACATCTTTTTAAACGATAACCTTGCAATAACGTCTAACGATATAACAACTTAATGATAAGAAATAAACAATGATTAAAAAAATAGGACTATTAACGGCCATGATGGCCATAACGGCATACGCCAACGCTTGCACCAACTTCATTGTTGCCAAAGGTGCCTCGAAAGACGGCAGCGTCATCTGTTCGTACAATGCCGACTCATACGGTGCCTTTATGAATCTGGCTCACTATCCTGCTGCTAAGCACCAGAAGGGTGATATGCGCAAGATTTTCGAGTGGGACACCAATAAATACTTAGGCGAAATACCTGAGGCCTTAGAGACGTACAATGTCGTTGGCAATATCAACGAATGGCAGGTAACGATAGGTGAAACCACGTATGGCGGACGTGAGGAAATGATTGACTCAACTGGCGTAATAGACTATGGTTCACTGATATATATAGCCTTACAGCGTTCAAAGACGGCTCGAGAGGCTATCAAGACGATGACCACATTGGTTGAAACTTATGGTTACTACAGTGAGGGTGAGACCTTCACTATTTGTGACCCCAACGAGGCCTGGATACTGGAGATGCAAGGTTGCGGTCCTGACCGTCAGAAATCCAAGGAACGCGTGGTATGGGTAGCATTGCGAGTGCCTGATAATGCTATTTGCGGACATGCCAATCAGAGTCGTATAGGCCGTTTCAATCCGAAAGACAAGGAGAACGTGATGTGTTCGAAGAATGTTGTCAAGTACGCTAAGAAGATGGGATGGTATGATGGTAAGGACGAGGATTTCTCGTGGAAGATGGCATACGCCTTCCCTGACTTCTCGGGTCGTCGTATCTGCGATGCCCGTGTGTGGAGCTTCTTCAATCATCACGTAAAAGGTATGGACCGTTATCTGCCTTGGGCCCTTGGTATTGACCCCAATGCCGAGGATATGCCTTTGTGGGTGGTTCCAGAGCAGAAGTTAGGCGTGGCTGACATCATGCAGGACATGCGTGATCATTTCGAAGGAACACCGCTTTCTGTAGCTGATACGACCGATATTGGTGGCGGTATCTGGCAGATGCCTTATCGTCCGACACCACTTTATTATACTGTTGATGGCAAGAAGTGCTTCAACGAACGTCCTACGTCTACACAGCAGACTTCTTGGAGCTTTGTCAGTCAGATGCGCTCGTGGCTGCCTCGTGAAGTGGGCGGATGCTTCTGGTTTGGCAATGACGACGGTAATATGGTGGCCTATACGCCTATCTATTGTTCGATGACACGTCGTCCGGAGTGCTATAACACCCCAGGTGCAGACGATGTTACTTTCTCGCTGAAGAATGCCTACTGGGTTGAAAACTGGGTGTCGAACATGGTATATCCCCGATATTCCATGCTGTTCCCGTCGTTGAAGGAGGTTCGCGACTCTTTGCAGCAGGCTTATTTTGAACAACAGCCGAAGATTGAGGCACAGGCCAAGAATCTTGAACCCGCTGAAATGCAACGTTTCCTGAACGACTACAGTGTTCAACAGGCTCAGCGTATGCTGGAGCGTTGGAAGCAGCTGGCTTTCTATCTCGTGGTGAAGTATAACGATATGGCTGTAAAACCAGACAAGAACGGACGTTTCGATCGTACCCAATACGGCTTGGGAGCAAAGGTTTCGCGTCCTGGTTTTCCGTCGTCATACGCCCGTAAAGTGCTGGAGAATTCGAATAACAAGTTTCTTGTGCCAAACGAAAACAAATAAGCCCTATGACTGCGATTATCGTCACAATGTTGATTCTGGCCTACCTGTTGATAGCTACGGGCCATCTGACAGGTGTTAACAAGGCTGCTATTGCCATGTTCTTAGGCACCGTAGGGTGGGTGGTCTACGTTTGTTGGGGCGAAGACTTCGTGATGTCCCAGCATCCTGCCGACTACATCAAATGGTTGGCTGGTGTTGAGCCTACCAGCGAGACGGTGAAATATTATATTTATAATAATGTATTCCTGTATTATGTAGGTCGTGCTGCCGCCATTGTGCTGTTCCTGCTGGCTACGATGTCGATTGTCGAGCTGCTGTCGAACAACGGTTGCTTCGACTTCATCATTGAGTGGATTCGTACGCGCAACTCCAAGCGACTGTTGTGGACTATCACGTTTGCCACCTTTGTTCTTTCGGCTAATCTGGATAACCTGACAACGACGACGATGATGCTGGTCATCATGCACAACATCCTACAGAACTCGCGTCAGCGCATGTATGTAGGTTCGGCTATCGTGATTGCTGCCAATTGCGGTGGATGTTTCACCGTGATTGGCGACCCCACGGGACTGATTCTCTGGGGCGACAGTGCCGTTACCGCCAGCCATTTCTCTGGGTATCTGGCTTTTCCTGCCTTGTTGGCATGGATTATTCCTACGATTCTTATCAATCGCGAACTGCCCGACCGTCTCGACACAGCGTGGAGTCCTTCGCCCTATCGTGGCGACGATACTCGTCTGAACCGTTGGCAGCGCATCGTCATGCTCATTGTGGGCATTGGCGGATTGTGGTTCATACCCACCTTCCACAACATCACCAAACTGGCACCCTTCCTTGGTGCGCTCTGCGTGCTGGCAGTATTGTGGATTGTCAACGAGGCCTTTAATCGTAAGTTGATAAGTGCCGACCAGATGACGCAGCACCGCATTCCTGCTTCGTTGCAGTATGGCGTGTTGCAACAGTTGCTCTTTGTGACGGGCATCATGCTTGGCATGGGTGTGGTCACGGAGACAGGTGTCTGGGACGATGTGGCAATGTGGTTTGATACGTATGTCCACGACGTATGGCTCATGGGTATCGGTGCTGGACTGCTGTCAGCAGTGATCGATACATTCACCATTGCTATCTCTAATATCTCACTCTATCAGGTTGGAGTAGGTGATGTAGCTACCAATGGTGCATACTGGAAGATTATAGCCTTCACTACCGCTGTTGGAGGTTGTCTGCTAACAGTTGGCAGCGTCAGTGGACTGGCTCTTATGCGCTCTGAACACGTCAAGATGGGATGGTATATCAAGCACCTCACACCAAAGGTTTTGCTGGGTTGGATCATCGGATTTATCGTGCTGTGGCTCGAAATCAATATCGTTGAGATGTAAAAGCGCCTTTTTTCTGTTTAAATTGCTTAAATTCTTTCGTTATATCATAGAAAGTTTGTACCTTTGCACTGTTTTAAAAAATAGTAAAAACGCGTCAGCGGGCTTAAAAATGGCCTTAAACGCAAAATCCTTGAAAAAGTAAAAAGGTAATTTAAATTAATGATAATGGATCAGACATTCGACAACGACAGAATTGTAAAAATCAACATTGAAGAGGAAATGAAGTCCTCTTACATCGACTACTCTATGTCGGTGATTGTTGCCCGTGCATTGCCTGATGTGCGCGACGGCTTCAAACCCGTTCATCGCCGTATCCTCTACGGTATGATGGGAATTAATAACGTCAGTACCCAACCTTATAAGAAATGTGCCCGCGTCGTCGGTGAGGTGCTTGGTAAGTACCACCCTCATGGCGACAGCTCAGTATACGGTGCTTTGGTGCGTATGGCCCAGGAGTGGAACATGCGCTATACGTTGGTAGACGGTCAGGGTAACTTCGGTTCAGTAGACGGTGACTCGCCTGCAGCTATGCGTTACACGGAGTGCCGACTTTCGAAGATGGGTGAGCATATCATGGACGACCTGGAGAAGGAAACCGTTGATATGGTCAACAACTTCGACGACTCGCTGGTAGAGCCCAGCGTAATGCCTACCAAGATTCCTAATCTGCTGGTAAACGGTGGTAACGGTATTGCCGTAGGTATGGCTACCAATATGCCTACCCATAACCTTGCAGAGGTGATAGACGGCTGCTGTGCCTATATCGACAATCCTGATATCGATACCGATGGACTGATGCAGTACATTCCAGGTCCAGACTTCCCAACAGGTGCATACATCTATGGACTGCAGGGTGTACGTGATGCTTACGAGACTGGTCGTGGTCGTATTGAGATGCGTGCCAAGGCTGAGAAAGAGACCACCGAGACCCACGACAAGATAGTGGTAACGGAGATACACAATGGTGTCAACAAGGCCGACCTCGTAAAATATATTGCCGACTTGGCCAACGAGCACAAGATTGAGGGCGTTGCTAACGTCAACGATGAATCAGGTCGTCAGGGTATGCGTATCGTGGTCGACTGCAAGCGCGATGCCAATGCCAACGTGCTGCTGAACAAGCTGTTCAAGATGACAGCTCTGCAGAGTTCCTTCTCTGTCAACAATATCGCACTGGTCAAGGGTCGTCCCCGTCTGCTCTCGCTGAAGGAGTGCGTCAAGTATTTCGTCGAACATCGTCACGATGTGACTATCCGTCGCACCCAGTACGACCTGCGCAAGGCTCAGGAGCGTGCCCACATCCTTGAAGGTTTGATTATCGCTGTGAACAACATCGACGAGGTGGTTCACATTATTAGAAATAGTAAGACTCCTTCTGACGCCCAGCGTAACTTGGAGGCTCGTTTCGAATTGGACGAGCTGCAGTCGAAGGCCATTGTCGACATGCGTCTCTCGCAGTTGACAGGTCTGCGTGTCGACCAACTCCACCAGGAGTACGACGACCTGATGAAGCTGATTGCTGACTTGCAGGAGATTCTTGATAATCCTGAGCGTTGTAAGGAGGTGATGAAGAATGACCTGCTGGAGGTGAAGGAGAAGTATGGCGACGAGCGTCGTACTGAGATTATTCCTTTCGACCACGAGTTCAATGCCGAGGACTTCTATCCCGACGATCCTGTGGTCATCACCATCTCGCACATGGGTTACATCAAGCGTACGCATCTGGATGAGTTCCACGAGCAGGGCAGAGGAGGCGTCGGTGCTAAGGCCGCCCGTCATCGTGACAACGACTTCGCAGAGTATATCTATCCTGCCACTATGCACAATACGTTGCTCTTCTTTACCCAGAAGGGTCGCTGCTACTGGCAGAAGTGCTACGAGATTCCTGAGGGCGACAAGGGTTCAAAGGGCCGTGCTATCCAGAATATGCTGAACATTGAGCCTGACGATGCCATTAATGCCGTGCTGCGCATCAAGAACTTCAACGACGAAGAGTTCCTGCAGACGCACTACGTGATGTTTGCCACTAAGCAGGGTATCATCAAGAAGACCCGTCTCGACCAATATAAGAATGTACGTGCTGCAGGTGTACGCGCTATCAACATCAATGAAGGCGACGAGGTTGTAGGCGTTCGTCTGACCAATGGTCATAACGAGATTCTGCTAGCCAACCGCAATGGTCGTGCTGTCCGCTTCGACGAGAACGATGTTCGTACTATGGGGCGTGTGTCAACCGGTGTTATCGGTATGCGACTGGATGGTGGCGACGACGAGGTAGTTGGTATGGTATGCGTTAACGATCCTGAGACCGAGACCATCATGGTTGTCTCTGAGAACGGTTACGGCAAGCGCTCTGAGGTTGAGGACTATCGTAAGACTGCTCGTGGCGCCAAGGGTGTGAAGACGCTCGCTATCACTGAGAAGACTGGTCGTTTGGTTGCTATCAAGGTGGTCACCGACGAGAACGACCTGATGATTATCAATAAGTCGGGTATTCTTATCCGTCTGAAGGTAGTCGATGTCCGTGTCATGGGCCGTGCCACACAGGGCGTCCGTCTCATCAATCTCACCAAGAAGAATGACACCATCGCCAGTGTCTGCAAGGTAACCTCTTCGCAGGAGGAGGATGTTGACGAGGCAGTGGTGCTCAACGAAGAACTTACTGAAAACTCTGAGACCACAGTGGCTCCAGAGAGTAACAATGAATAAAATGTTAAACCAATAATGAAGATTATGAAAAAAATCATGATTATGGCAATGATGATGGTAGCCAGCGCTACCGCATTTGCCGGTGACAGCGATGGTCTGAAGGCCATCATGAAAGCAAAGACCTATGATGAAGCTAATCAGTTGTTGAAGCAGAACCTCGCTTCGTTGGCTGATAACGCTGAAAAGGCTAAGGCTTACAACAAACTGGTTGATCTGGCTATGGTGAAGTATAATGCTGAAAGCACTATTCAGACAGAAAATCAGGTCAACAAGCAGATGGGTAAGGAAGAGAAGCCCGTCGATGTCAAGGGCATGTGTACTGCACTTATCAATGCACTTGATGCTGCTAATGAATGTCAGAAGTACGACCAGCTGCCCAATGCTAAGGGTAAGGTTGACCCCAAGTTTGCTGAGAAGAATAAGGAGCGCCTTTGGAACCAGCGTTTCAATCTGGTAAACGCAGGACAGGAGGCTGGACAGGCTGAAGACTATCCTACCATGCTGAAGTATTGGGAAGCATTCTTGAATAGTGACAAGAACACTATTTTCAAGGACTGCGATCGTAGTCAGCAGAACAACTTCATTGGTCAGATTGCATACCTCACAGGTTACTGGAACTGGCAGAACGCTAAGGACCTCAAGAAGGCTATGGATTATGCTGAGATGGCAATGACCTTCCCAGGTGAGTACAAGGATCAGGCTTTCAAACTGAAGTTAGAGTTGCTGAAGGCTGACCTCAAGACCCGCCAGGATTCACTGAATTATGTGAAGAACCTGCGTCAGATTTATGAGCAGAATCCTAACAACGACGTCCTGCTGGAGAATATGTACAATGTACTCTCAGCTCTTGGCGAAAAGGCTGAAGCCAACAAGATTCTGGACGACGTGCTGGCTAAGGACCCCAACAACTTCGTAGCTCTGGCTGATAAGGGTATCGCTGCTATGAGTGAAGAGAAACCCGACGAGGGTATCAAGTGGCTGACCAAGGCTATTGCTGTGAAACCCGACAATGCTGCCGTTTCTTGCTATCTTGGCGTTTGCCTTTGTGTAAAAGCTCAGGATATGGAGGACAAAAATCCTGAGAAGAAGAAGCTCTTCGGTGAGGCAGTAAAGGCATTCGACAAAGCTAAGGAACTCGACCCGAAGAAGGAGTTGGTAAACTGGGGCTACAACCGCTACAATGCTTACTACAACTATTATGGTCCTGAAGCTCCTGAGACCAAACAGGCTGAAAACGATTATAAAAACTAATCTAACCTTTTTCGCTTTACAGCCAAGATGGTGGACCACTCCGTGAGGAGATGTCCACCATTGTTTTTTTCAGTACGATTCGTTTAGAATGATTTCTAATGGAAGACTGATGAAGAAGCTTTATAAAACTATATAAAACGAAAGTAGGAAGAAAGCTGTGCTCTCTTCCTACTCGGTTTGTTTGGAATAAGTGTTGTTGTTTGTTCTCTTAGGCCTGGGGTTCAGGAATTACTGAAACATAACTCTTGTCGCGCTTGCCCTTGTGGAAATTGACTGTTCCATCAACTAGTGCATACAGAGTGTCATCCTTACCCATAGCAACATTGTTACCTGCGTTGTGCTTAGAACCACGCTGGCGAACGATAATATTGCCTGCCACTACTTTCTGACCGCCAAAAATCTTAATGCCGAGTCGCTGAGCTGCACTCTCGCGGCCGTTCTTAGAACTACCTACACCTTTTTTATGTGCCATAATGTTGTTCCTCCTACGTTTTAAGCGATTACTGATTTAACTTCTACCTGGGTGTACTGCTGACGGTGACCGTTGCGCTTGCGAGAGTCCTTACGACGCTTCATCTTGAACACGATGACCTTCTCACCCTTAACGAGTGGATTAACCACTTCGCATACTACCTTAGCACCACTTACGGTGGGTGCACCTACCTGTACTGAACCGTCATTGTCGACAAGCAGTACCTTGTCGAATTCAACAGTTTTACCAGCTTCCACATCTTTCATGTGGTTTACGAAGAGCTTCTTGCCCTCCTCAGCCTTGAACTGCTGACCGTTGATTTCTACAATTGCGTACATTGTTTTTATTAATTGTTTAACGGGTTTTTCCGCATGG